>CAYWMF010000251.1:0-2777 GCA_964459175.1 uncultured Oscillospiraceae bacterium | reverse complement strand
ACACACAACCATATAAATTTCAATACCATTTTTTATATGTTCATCAAATTCACTTGAAATATAAAATAAAATATGTATAATATAATTATAAAACGAAAGGAGCGATTTATTATGAGTAATCTTAAAATAGGTCTTCAGCTTTATTCCGTGCGCGACAAAATGGAAAAGGATATGAGCGCAACTCTCAAAGCCGTTAAGGAATTCGGCTACGATTATGTTGAAATGGCAGGATATTTCGATAAATCCGCCGAGGAAATTTCGGCTATGCTCAAGGAATACGACTTGAAATGTATTTCCGTGCATCAGTCGCTGGACTTCTATTCCGAAAAGGGTTCCGCCGGCATTGATTTTGTCAAGGCGCTGGGCGCGGAATATTCCGCTATTCCCTGGTATGAGGCTAACGAGTTTAAAAATAATTTTGCCGCTACCATGGAGCTTTTCGGAAATATGGGTAAAACGCTCAAGGAGGGCGGACTTAAGCTTTTATATCATAACCATGATTTTGAATTCACCGAAAAAGACGGCGAGCTTATTATTGATAAGATATATTCGACCGTTTCGCCGGAATACCTCAATCCCGAATTCGATACCTGCTGGGTAAAATATGCCGGATATTGCCCCTGCGAATACCTTGACAAATATAAGGGTCGCATTGAGGTTGTACATATTAAAGACTTCTGGGCTAAAAAGCTGGCGGCAGGCCCGGTTTACGCGCTTATCGACAGCGATGGCAAGGAGATAAAGGTCGAGTTGAGCGGCGAGCGCGATTTTGAATTCCGCCCGGTCGGAAGCGGTATGCAGGACGTTAAAGCTATTATGGAGGCCTCCGAAAAGGCCGGCGCTTCCTATGTTATCGTCGAGCAGGACAACTGGTATGAGGCCGACAGCCTGGAATGCGCGAAAAAGAGCCGCGAATATTTGAAGAGCATCGGCTATTAAAGTCCATGACGAAGTTCCAAAAATGGTTTGATAATTACTGGTATCATTATAAATGGCATACTATTATGACTCTGCTTTTCGGATCGTTCATAATAATATGTATGATACAGCTGTTGTCGAAAAAGGATCCCGACGCTTATATTATGTACGCCGGACCGGCTTCGATTTCGTATACGTCGCTGGACGAAATGCAGCAGTCGTTTGCCGAAATAATGACCCGGGATTACAACAAGGATCGCAAAAAGCACGTCGAATATGTCGAAATCACGCTGAACGACCGCAAAAAGATCAGTGAGGACGGCGAAATTTACAGCGAATATGTGAACAATAACCTTGATTATCAGGGCAATATGCTGGAGCGCTACAACGCCGAGATTTTCGCCGGGGATTCGATGATATATTTTCTATCTCCGGGCATTTACGAGGATCTAAAAATCAACGGACAGCTGTTGCCGCTGGTGTCGAAGGATCTTTGCGGCGATGTGCCGGATAATGCGTTTGACGAATATTCTTTTAAGGTGTCGGATCTGGATATTTACAAGCTGGACGGCCTTTCACTTTTGCCGGCAGATACTCTTATCTGCATGCGCGACCCCAAAAGCCGCTTGGTTGTGGCAAAGGTTTCGGATAAGGATTTTCAAAATAACGCCGCATTTTTTCGCGACCTTGTAAATTACGAGTATATCGGGCAAGTCGAAGAATAACGAGCCGGAAGAATAATAAAGCTCCTCTGATTTTCGCTTTGAAAATCAAAGGAGCTTATTATATTTTGCCTACTTTTTGCACGGCCGATCCAAGCTGTAGGTCATGCAGACCGAAATAGACCTTTTTCAAAAAGTCGACAGGCAATTTTTTGCAAGCTTGACACTTTCGGTTAAGTAAAAGCCTTTTCCGTAGTCGTGCCGTTCATTGCCTTTGACATAAGTCGGCATAACATTTTTATCGGGCGTACCGTGAAATAAGATTAGTTTTCACATAGCCGTGATATTTGTGGTATTTTTAAAGGTTATAAAAGCTTAATCATTAAGCGGCTTCATTGTCGGGAAAAGCAGAACGTCGCGGATGGAATAGCTGTCGGTGAGCAGCATAACCAGTCGGTCTACGCCGAAGCCCAAGCCGCCGGTGGGGGGCATACCGTATTCCAGCGCGTTGATGAAGTCCTCGTCAATCTCGGCGTTGGCGCCTGTTGCGCGCTTTGCGACAACCTGCTTTTCGAATCTTTGACGCTGGTCGATCGGGTCGTTAAGCTCGGAAAAAGCGTTGCCCATTTCACGCGCATAAATGAAGAATTCGAATCTTTCGGTGAAAGCGGAATTGGACTTTTTGCGCTTTGCGAGAGGAGAGTTTTCGACCGGATAATCATAAATGAACGTGGGCTGAATGAGCTTTTCCTCGACGAATTCGTCAAAGAACGCAACCAAAACATCGCCCTTGGTGGCGTTATCCTCGACCTCGACGTTGCGCTTTTTGGCAATTGCGCGCGCGGCCTCGTCGCTCTCCCAGGAATCGTAGTCCTCGCCGGCATATTTTCTGACCGACTCGACCATGGTAAGGCGTTCCCAGGGGGAGGCCATGTTGATTTCGGTGCCTTGATAGGTGATGACATCGCTGCCGCAAATCTTTTTGGTGATGGTGGTGTACATTTCTTCGACCAAATCCATCAGATCGTGATAGTCAATATAAGCCTGATAAAGCTCGATAGTGGTGAATTCGGGGTTGTGCTTTATGTCCATGCCCTCGTTTCTGAAAATACGGCCTACCTCGTAAACCTTTTCGAAGCCGCCGACAATCAGACGCTTTAAGTAAAGCTCGGTTTCAATACGAAGATACATATCTAT
>CAYWMF010000250.1:0-2782 GCA_964459175.1 uncultured Oscillospiraceae bacterium | reverse complement strand
CTATTATAGTATAATATATTTTATTAATTTTTGAAATAGTTTTTTTGAAAAATTTAGAAAATATTTATTTAAAGGAACGTGTCATGACTGTATTCAAATACAATACCGATTTCGAAAAATTCAAAACCATCGTGGTTAAGGTGGGCACCTCTACGCTTACACATGAAACCGGCATGGTAAATCTGCGCAAAATCGAGCTTCTTGTCAAGGTGCTCAGCGATTTGCAAAACAGCGGCAAAAAGATAATTTTGGTCAGCTCCGGCGCGGTGGGCGCGGGCTTTGCCAAAATCGGCTTCACCTCACGCCCCAAAATAACCGCCGAAAAGCAGGCCGCCGCCGCAGTCGGTCAGTGTGAGCTTATGTCCATGTACGACCGCCTTTTCTCTCAATACGGTCATAAGGTGGCGCAGGTACTGTTAACCAAGGATGTGGTGGACAACCCCGTGCGGCGTGAAAACTGCGTCAATACCTTTGAAGTCCTTTTGAAAATGAATTGTATACCCATTATCAACGAAAACGATACAATTTCTTCGGTTGAATTGGAATTCGGCGGCAACGACACGCTTTCGGCTTATGTTGCCTCGATTACCAAGGCAGACCTTATAATAAACCTTTCCGACGTGGACGGCTTTTTCGACAAAAACCCGCGCGAATACCCCGACGCGCGCCTGATTCCGCTGGTTACGCATATTGACGAAAGCATTTTCGCCTTTGCCGGAGACGCCGGCACCGAGCGCGGCACCGGCGGTATGATAGCCAAGCTCAAGGCGGTGTGCATAGCCGCCGAGGCGGGCATTCCCATGATAATCGCCAACAGCGCCAACCCACGCATACTTTATCATATTGCGGAGGGCACCTTCCGCGGAACGCTGTTTACCGACGAAAATATTACGGTGGAGGAGCAGGAGCTTGAACATTGACGAAATCAGCCCTTTGATATTGGCGTACGTCGGCGATTCGGCACTGGAGCTGCTGGTGCGTGAAAAGCTGGCGCTGAGCGGCAATTCTCACCCCGGCGAGGTCAACAAAATGGCGCTTAATTACGTTACCGCCAAAAAGCAATGCGCCGCCTGCGCAAGGCTTAAGCCGTATCTTGACGAGCGCGAAAGCGATATTTTTCGCCGCGGCAAAAACGCCAAAAGCAATTCCAACCCACGAAATGTTACGATTTACGAATATCGCCGCGCCACCGGGCTGGAGGCGGTGTTCGGATATAATTACCTCATTGGCAATCACGAACGTAACCGCGAGCTGTTTGCCATAGCCTACGGCGACGACTCGACCGAGCAATCAGATTGAATTTTTTAACAGGAGAGATGAATATATGAACAACATCAACGAACAGGTAAAGCAGATCGCCTCGAGAATAAAGGAAATGCGCGACCTTATGGGCATGGAGCCGCAGGAGCTGGCGCAAAAGCTCGAAATATCCCTTGCACAGTATCAGTCCTACGAAAACGGACTGGACGATATACCGATCAGCATAATTTACGGCATTGCCGACATTTTGGGTGTGGATTCCACTGTAATTTTGACAGGCTCGGATGCCCGCATGACCGAATATACAGTGGTTCGCGCCGGTCACGGCCATGAAATCGAGCGTTATCCCGGCTATGCTTTTTCTTCGCTTGCGGTGAACTTTGTGGGACGAGTGATGGAGCCTATGATAGTAACCCTCGGCGCCGACAAGGAACCGTCCGAGCTGGTATCGCATCATGGGCAGGAGTTCAACTATGTCACCAAGGGCAGCGTTATTGTCACGCTCGGCAAGCACGAATTTGTGCTTAACGTCGGCGACAGCATCTATTTTGACCCCACCGTACCGCACGGTCAGCGCGCAAACGGCGTTGACAGCGAGTTTTTGACAGTTATTCATAATTAAGGAGATTAAAGCATGAACAGCTATAATTATATGTTAAATAAATTTCTTCCCCGCACCGAATTTTCGTCCTACGAGGATTTCAAGAAAAACTACAAATTGAATATTCCCGACGGCTTCAACTTCGCTTACGATGTTGTGGACGAGTGGGCGAGGGTTTTTCCCGATAAGCGCGCGCTTATACATTACGACGACGAAACCATGGAAAAAGAGGAATATACCTTTGCCGACGTCAGCCGCAAAAGCAATATGACTGCCAACGCCTTTTCACGTCTCGGCATCAAAAAGGGCGACAGGGTTTTGCTTATTCTGCGCCAGCGCCCGGAGGTATGGTTTTCGTTCCTCGCGCTTCACAAAATAGGCGCGGTATGCATTCCCGCAACCTTTCAGCTGACCCCCAAGGACATTGTTTACCGCTGTGACAGCGCCGGTATTAAAATGATTTGCACTGTTGATCAGCCCGACGTTATTGCGAATATTGTCGAGGCTTTGCCCAAATGCAAAACGCTGGAGAGGGTTTGCGTTGTCGGCGATACAATCCCCGACGGAATGCTGGATTTGCGGGCGGAAATAGCCGCTTCGTCAGATGAATTCGAGCGCGTGCCCAACGATATTCACGACCCCATGCTTATGTATTTTTCGTCCGGCACAACCGGTATGCCCAAAATGATTCTGCATGATTTCACCTATCCGCTGGGACATATTGTAACTGCTAAATATTGGCAGAGAATTCAGGATAACGGCGTTCATCTCACCATGGCTGATTCCGGCTGGGCAAAATTCGGCTGGGGCAAAATCTACGGACAGTGGATTTGCGGCACGGCTATCGTTGCCTATGATGACAAAAAATTCGTCCCGGCAAACCTCATGAAGGCTATTTCTGAGCTTAAGCTTACTACCTTC
>CAYWMF010000249.1:0-2804 GCA_964459175.1 uncultured Oscillospiraceae bacterium | reverse complement strand
GGGCAGTATCAGCCAAATGCGAGCGTGTGACGGTGGGCAAATCCACTTGGCCGCAAATCAGCATAAGCATTGCGCCGCCCAGCACGATCAGCCAATAGGTATCGGTGCGAAAACGAAAAATTCGGATGCTCGGCTTGAACAGCACGCTGAGGATCATCAGCGCGCAGGCTCCGCCGCATATTAAAAGTGAAGCTGTCATATTATACTCCGTTACATATTTTAAAGCACGCCGTTCGGCGTGCTTTAGTTTTTAGTGGATACTTTTTATTCGAACCAAAGAGGATCTTGGTCAATTGTTACAATATAGCTTGCTTCTTTTTTATCGGAAAGAAGTCCGTACATGCCTTGAGCAGTCGGCGTTATACCGCTTGCTGTCATAATATCTTCCGTTGTGTATTCGATAATCTCAATTGCAGGTGCAACATAAGCTTTTTTCATGATTTCAGCCTCCCTTATCCTATCGTCTCGGTTGATGCGGTGTTAAGACTGCGCGCTATCGGGTCGGAATAAACGGTAATGGTGTTTCCGTCTTTCTTATATGTAATATAAGATTTGGCGGTAATGAACATATCCGGTGCCGACTCAATTCCACCCAGAACGCCGGTATAAACCAGCTGACCGGAGGTTGAATTATCATAGTAGCCTATCGCCGGGATCTTAACTGCGCCCACGGTTTCAAGGGTGAGCACCGTATCGTCCAGCAAAGCGGTGGGATAGCATACCACGCCGGCCTCGATTATTTCGGCCTTACTATCAAAATAATCATCGCCCGTGAAATAAACGGAAGCGAAACGAAGCTTGTTGTCATCGGTTTTCATAGCGCCGACGATATCGAATTTGGGGCCGGTGTAACCGGGATTATAGTAATAAACCGGGCCGTTAATGCAGGGATGGATATTGACCTTGTTCGCATTAGCGATTCCGTCAGTGGGAAAATCAAGATATATCTTGGTTCTGTACCAATTATTATCGGTAGAATCGGTTTTTGTGAAAGTCCAGCGTGCAAGTTCGACTCCCTTCAGATTCTCGAAGCCCAAATTTGACCCCCGCGAATAAACCGCAGTTGTAGTTCCGTCCTTGGAGCTGTCGTTGTATGATGCGAGCACATCCTCATCATTTGTTTCAAGGTAATTGGCATAAGCTGCATCGGATTTGTAAATAATCGATTCATCTATGTAACCGCTTGAAATTACAGGATTACCATCTTTATTGTAGGCACTGTAAATATTTTTATCTTTTGTAAGTACAGTCTGTATTCTTTCGGGATTAAAGAAAAGTGAAAGCTTATAACCGGCCAAATAGGTCGGCTCTAAACCACTTGCAAACTTTGTGACGACATCGAAAGAATCTGCCGGAATCGTAAAATACGCCACATATTTTCTTCCATCCAAAACATATATTTGGTCGTTTTCGTCTGCGGCATCAATATACGCCGACTTGTTAACCAGAGTTATTTCAAGTGTTCCGTTATACAGCTTTGCGTCTTCATCCGCGTGCTCCGCCGAAGCGCCCGACTCAAACTGTGCCGCGGTGAGCGGTGCGTTGTATGCAAATGCAGCGGTAGCCAAAGCCGCCGTAAGCAACAATGCAATCAGTAATTTTTTCATAATTAATTCCTTTCGAATTTATATTTAATTAAATTCAGTCAAGGTTTATATCTCCGTTCGAGGCGATATACTGTGCCAGCGAAATGGCGTCGCTGATGTTAATCGAGCCGTCACGTGAGGTATCAACTGCGATTTGCGCCTTGTCGCTGAGCTTTACAACCGTGGGGTTGGCAAGATGCTGTGCAAGGCCGATAGCGTCCAGAATATTTACCACGCCGTTGCCGTCAACATCGCCCTTTACGGCGTAATCGATGTCGTTTGCTTTTACATAATTCAGCGCGGCTGTGCCCTCGTACTGCAAGAACACCGTGAGCTTTGAGCAATTCCAGAAAACAAAATCGCCGATATTCGAAAGCTTTCTGTAGACGAAAACCCTTTCGAGCGCCGTACAACCGCTGAATGCCGACTGTCCGAGCGTTTCGACATTAGCCGGTAGCGTCACCGATTCCAGCGCCGAACAGCTGTTAAACGCCGAGGCGTCAACCGTGGTAACGGTTTTGGGAATGGAAACGGCGGTAAGGCTGTCACTGCAAGCAAAGGTGCGGTTGCCGATTTTGATAATACCCTCCGGCAGAGTGACCGAAGTAAGCGCCTTGCAGGCGTAAAAAGCCGAATATCCGATTTCCGACACTGTCGAGGGAATTGAAATGCCTTTCAGCGACACACAGCCGGCAAAAGCCGAGTCGCCTATTTTCAAAAGTCCGTCGCCGAACGTTGCGGTTTCAAGATTCACGCAATCGAAAAATGCGCAATTCGCAATGGTTTTAACGGTTTTGGGGATACTTACGGATTCCAGCGTTTCGCAACGCTTAAAGGCGTAATATCCGATTTCATCCACCGTGTAGGCTACACCGTCCTTTTCAACGGTTTCGGGAATTACCGCCGCGGTACCGGTAAATTGTGCGTTGCAATACGCGCTTGAACCGTCTCCGACCGAAGCCGTTCTGTCGTCGGCGTTCAGCGTGTACAGTATTCCCTGTTCATCTTTGTTTTCGCTATTCAGTGTGGCGGCGCAAACCGACATCAACGCAATGCACAGCACCATCGGTATAACGAAAAGCTTTTTTAAATACATTTTTTACCTCCGCTGTATATTAAAAATAAAGAATAAAGCCAACATTTGCCTGTAAAATCGGAACCGCCGCCGATTATTCCGTATAAATCAAAGCTGCTCCAAGCCGACAAAGGACTCGATAT
>CAYWMF010000248.1:0-2807 GCA_964459175.1 uncultured Oscillospiraceae bacterium | reverse complement strand
ATATTATAATATATAACTGCATAAAATTCAAGTCAAATTTGTAAAGGATGACGAAAATATGATGCCATTAATAACCAAACCGATTTTTAAAACCGCCGTGTGGGCGGGCGAAAAGCTGACAAAGCATTATGATGTCAAGGATTTCAAGGTGTCGGAGGCGTGGCTGCTTTCGGTGCGTGACAACGATTATTCCGAAATAATAAATCCCCCCTACGCCGGCAAAAAAATCAATGAAATTGCGGAGTATAATGGGGCTTTCGACGGCTTTCCGTGGCTTATAAAGCTGATTGATGCCGCCGCGCCCTTGTCTGTTCAGGTACACCCTGATGACGAATACGCCCACAAAAAGGGCGAGCCCTACGGCAAAACCGAAATGTGGTATATAATCGAGGCCGAAAAGGGCGCAAAGCTTGTTTACGGACTTAAGGACGGCATCGACCGCGACGCGCTGGCCGCGGCGGTGAAAAACGGCAAAACCGATGATGCTTTGAAGTATGTCGAGGTTAAGGCGGGCGAAACCTATTTTATCCCGGCAGGCATGGTTCACGCCATCGGCGGCGGAATACTTATCGCCGAAATTCAGCAGAATTCCGATACAACCTATCGTCTGTACGATTACGACCGCGTCGGCGCGGACGGCAAAAAGCGTCCGCTTCATGTCGAGGACGCGCTCAATTGCACCAAGCCCGAGGTAAGCGGAGCTCAGCAATGTGCAGCGCCGATTATCGCGCAATGCGATTTCTTTACAACCGAAAAGCTGCATTGTGCGGGCACAACACAGCTTTATGACGAAAAAATGTTTTATGTTTTGATTTTGAGCGGCGAGGGAAATGTAAAATACGGCGATTACAGCTATCCGGCCGAAAAGTACACAAGCATTCTGGCGCCGGCGGGCTGCGACGGCTTCACGCTGGAGGGTGAATTCGACATTATCCGTGTACGTTCATAGTCACCGCAAATAAGTCCTTTATGCGCGCGAAATATTCGCGTATGTAATTGCGCGGAAAATACGCGCGCAGGTCGGCGGTTACGCCGTAAGCTTCGAGCCCCAGCGAGCGGGCGATAAAGACAGAGCGCGCCATGTGAAAATCCTGGGTTACTATGACGATTTTTTCGGCCTTGAAAAGCTCCTTGGCGCGGCTTATCGAGGCGTAGGTGTTGACGCCCTCGCCGTCGGTTAAAATCAGCTCGTCGCTCACACCCTCGGCGCTGACATGCACTGCCATGGCGTTAACCTCGTTTTCGCCGGGGGCACTGCCGCCGCTGAGTAGCAGCGGCACCTCGCCGTCGTAGTGATTGTACACCGCCAGCCCGACCTTTACGCGGTCGGAGAGTATCGCGCTCATGGTGTTGTCATCAATAGCCTTTGCGCCCAAAACAAGGATGCAGTCCGGCTTGAAATCCGACGGTAGAGCAGAGATGCTTTCATGCGTAACGGTGTAGCGGTCGGCCCACGCCAGCATGAAAACGTTCGCCACGCCGCCCAGCATTAACAGAATTAACAGAAAAAGTAAAATATATATACCTGCGGTTTTGAGTTTTTTAATCATATTGACCTCGCAATTGTTGATAATCATATTGTAGCACAGCGCCCGAATGATTGTCAATGGAGTATAAAAAATTTAACCGTTATTTAACATGATAAAATGTACTAAAAATAATTTGAAAAAGTATGTTAAATTTTTCACATTAACGATTGACAAAGCCGCACAGGTATTGTATAATATATGCGTAAACATCTTACACGGAGGACAATACTATGGAACACGAAAATTGGAACGGATTTGTGCCGGGAATTTGGCGCGACGAAATCAACGTGCGCAACTTTATTCAGCTTAACTATAAGGAATATACAGGCGGTGCCGAATTTCTCGAGGGAACGACGCCCCGCACCGAGGGCATGAAAAAGAAACTGGAATCGCTGTTTACACTTGAAAGACAGTACGGCGGTGTATTGGATATAGATACCGCTACGGTATCGTCGCTGACCAGCTATTCGCCCGGATATATAGACAAGGATAACGAAATTATCGTAGGTATGCAGACCAACCGCCCGCTCAAGCGCGGCGTAAACCCTTTCGGCGGTATGAGAATGGTGCGCCAGGCGTGCGAGGCCTACGGCTATAAGCTCAGCAGTAAGGTAGAGGAGGAGTTCCGCTATCGTACTACTCACAACGAGGGTGTTTACCGCGCTTATACCGACGAAATGCGCAAGGCGCGCAAGTGCCATGTTATTACCGGACTGCCCGACGCATACGGCCGCGGCCGCATTATCGGCGACTATCGCCGCGTTGCGTTGTACGGCGTTGATCGCCTCATCGAGGAAAAGAAAAAGGACAAAAGCAAGCTTGCCGACGGCTCGTTTGACAGTGTTAAAATCAGACTTGACGAGGAGCTGTATCAGCAAATAGCGTTCCTCGGCTCGCTCAAGGAAATGGCGGCAATGTACGGCTTTGATATAAGCGAGCCCGCCAAGAACGCACGCGAGGCAATTCAGTGGACCTATTTCGGCTATCTCGGCGCAATCAAGGAGCAAAACGGCGCGGCTATGTCGCTGGGCAGAGTGAGCACCTTCTTCGATATTTATATCGAGCGCGACCTTGCCGACGGAACCCTTTCGGAGCAGGGCGCACAGGAGCTGATGGACGACTTTGTTATGAAGCTTCGCATTGCACGTCATCTGCGCACACCCGAGTATAACGAGCTTTTCGGCGGCGATCCTATGTGGATTACCGAGGCTATCGGCGGTATGGGCGACGACGGCAGAACACTTGTCACCAAAAACTGCTACCGTATGCTGCACACGC
>CAYWMF010000247.1:0-2816 GCA_964459175.1 uncultured Oscillospiraceae bacterium | reverse complement strand
TTTGGAATTTTCGCATATTTAATAGTTTGATTTTTTTACCGCGGGGCCGTGGTTTTCGCGCCCCACGGCTCACATTTAATTATCAGTCCAAGGTTACAAATACGCCCTCGCCGCATTCAAGGTCGATGGTGTAAACGCCGCGATTTGCGGTGAGCACGGTGGGCTCTGCCTTGCGGTAAACCGTAACCTTTTTGGCTTTGGTTTTGAACTTCACGGTAGCGGGCAGATTGTCCTGGAATTCGGTCATGTTGACTAAGGTGAACGCCTTGCCCTTGCCCTGCTTCTTTTCAAAACAGCCGATAAGCAGCGGCTCTTCGGACTTAATTTCGGTCAGAACGTCGAAATCCTTGTATTCGCCGCTCATGTGCAGATAGGGCACCTTGTCGCCGTTGTGTGTGAAGGCGCCGAGGTTCTTATACTGCACGTATACGTCGGACAAATTCTGCATTTCCCACAGAACCGGCTGTATTGCGTAGTATGCGTCGGTGGGCTCGCCGGTGTAAATGTGAACCAGCGACGGGAATTCGGGCGAACCGTTGTAGTTCCACAGCAATATACCGTTACAGCCAAAGGAAAGCACGCTGTAGCACTGCCATCTGTATTCCGCCTCGTTGGGGGTACGCTTGCTGTATATCCAGCCGTAGGTCTGGATACAGCACCAGAAATCGCGTCCGCGGCGGCGCGCAACCTCGGCAGACAGATTGATGGATTCAATGTAATCCTTATATGTGAACTTTCTGCCGTACTGATCCCAGTTGAGCGGATAAATGTCGGTGGAAAGAACATTTGACTTGAAGTAGTCGCAGTAGGAATCGCAGTATTTTGTGAACAGATTCGGGTCGCTGTCGTAGTATTCAATGGCAGAAGCATTTGCGCCGAATTTGAGCTGTGCCGCATTGGCATAGCTGGGCAGCATGTTGATAAGCGACTTGTAGCCGGTCTGCTCCTCGAATTTGTTCAATATCGCACTCATCCACGGGAAAGCATCGGTGCCGGGCTCATCGTTGAAGAAACAGCCGGTAAAGGACGGGTGATGCTTATATGTGGAAATAGCGGCAACCGGATCGAATTTGTCGATTTGCTCCTGGGTCCAAGGCTTGGAGTAATCCAGCAATCTTTCGGTTACATAGGTTTCAACGCCGTATTTGTCCGCCAAATTGAGTGTTGTTTCACGGGTGGCGCGGTTCATGGTGGCATTGCCGGTGATGATGGTGTCGATGCCGCAGTCAACTATGTTTTTGAAATCATGCTCGTTGCATTGCGGGGTGTGAAAACGCCACATGCCGATTCTTATACGGTCGCGGGTAATATATTCATGAGTGTACTTCTTGGTGGGCTTCATGTTATTTTCCCTTTCTTTAGTCCAATGTTACGAATACGCCCTCGCCTTGAGCCAGGTCAATGGTGTATACGCCGCGATTTGCGGTGAGTACGGTGGGCTCTGCACCACGGTAAACGGTAACCTTTTTCGCTTTGCTCTTGAAGGAAACGGTGGTGTCTTTGGGTGTCTGCCAGTCAACCATGTTGACGACGGTGAATGCCTTGCCGCGGCCTTTTTCCTTTTCGAAGCAGCCTATCAACAGCGCGTCGTCGCATTTAATATCGTGAATAACATCAAAATCGGTGTATTCGTCGGACATTCTGAGGTATGGAGTTTCATCGGTGCAGTTAACGGTGAAAGCGCCGAGGTTCTTGTATTGCAGATAAACATCCTCAAGGTTGTGAAGCTCCCACAGAACCGGCTGTAAAGCGTAATATGCGTCGGTGGGTCTTGTCGTGGTGGGATGAACCAGCGAGGGAAATTCAACACTGCCGCGGTAGTTCCACAGTGTTATACAGGTACAGCCGAACGAAAGCATGCAGAAGCACTGCCATCTGTATTCCGCCTCGGTGGGAGTACGCTTGCCGGGTATCCAGCCGTAGGTCTGAATGCAGCACCAGAATTCCTTGCCGTAATTACGTGCGGCACGCGCGGGCTGATTGATTGCCTCGATATAGTCTCTGTAGGTTATTTTTTCGCCGTTTTCGCCCCAGTTCAGCGGATAAATATCGGAGGATATAAACGGTGTTTCATACAGCTGGCAATACAAATCGTTGTAGTTCTGGAATACGTTGGGGTCGCTGTCGTAGTATTCGATAGCGGCAGCCGAAGCACCGTATTTCAGTTGAGCGGCATTGGCGTATTTCGGAAGCAGATTGATATACGCGGTTCTGCCGGTGTCTTTTTGATATTTATTGGCAATATCGGCAACCCATGCAAAGTCATCTGAGCCGTGCTCGTCGATTATATAGTTACCGGCGAAAGAGGGATGGTGAGCATAGGTCGAAACCATTGCCTTGAAGTCAAATGCGGCTATAGCCTCGGGCGTCCATTTGTTGCCCTTGCCGCCGTCGCCTATGCTGAAATCGTTTACAAAAACTTCAACGCCCAGCTCGTCGGCGATTCTGAGGGTGGTTTCACGGGTGGCGCGGTTCATGGTAGCGTTGCCGTGGAATATGGCATCAACACCGAGGTCAACCATTTCCTGCATGCACTTGCGATTGGCAAATACGGTGTCGAAATCCCAAATACCTACGCGGATTCTTTTGCGGGTGATATACTCGTGAGTGTACTTTTTCATGTCAATCTCCTTTATTTGTGAGTGAATTTTGTAACTTATTCCATTATACCTATTTTTCAGTAAAAGTCAATAGTTTTCGTTAAAAAAAACAAAGAAATTGCGGTTCGGTGTATATAATATAGTGAAGCGGCAAAAAATGAGAATTGTATAGATTGTTTTTTCAGTATTGACTTATTAATATAATGGTGATATAAT
>CAYWMF010000246.1:0-2826 GCA_964459175.1 uncultured Oscillospiraceae bacterium | reverse complement strand
GGGTGCGTTCAATGCCGTTTTCCCGATCACTGTCCTTGAAACTGATAAAAACATCGTAGGCAGGTTCTTTGCTGGCTTTTTCCAGCCACTCAATGCGAACTCTCTCGATATATTCCGCCTGCTTGTGATAGGTTTCGGCAATGTCTTCAGGTGCAAGCGAAATCGCTTTCTGCACATCATTGCTCTTTATAAAGGATTTCTCAGTAATATTATTACACGTGGGTACTTTTTTATTTTCACTCAAATCGGTAACATAAACGATTCCGGCTAATGCCAGCGCACGCCCCCAATAAGCCTCATGATTCTGATTTTCCTTAACGATTATGTCATCAAACAGTTCTGTGGCTTTTTCGAAATTACCGTCACGCAGCGTAGCCCACGCATTGGCACGTTCTACAGCGTGGATATCGTTACTGCTGTCAATCTCCCACTTATTACCACAATACTCGCAAATATAATAATTTCCAGTCCGCACTATTGAGCCACCACAAATTTTACACGCATTTCCCATTTCCATGTCAGTTTTCCTCTCTTTCTTTAATTACAATTTCCATATGGTTCAGGGCAAACTCCAGGCTGGTCATTAGAATCTCATTCCGGTTCCGACCAGTCAGGGTTGCTACATTGTCGATGTCCTTCAGCATATCCTTGGGAATGCGCATGGAAAGCACAGTGGTTTCCCCGGAATATCGCTTGGGCGTAATTTTCAGAACAGGCTCTTGCATACATATGCCCCCCGCAGAAAGTCTTTTTCTATATTGTAATACAGTTGTAGTTCGAATGCAAGTCATAATGACGAAATTTGAAGAATTTTCTGAATCAACTTTGGCAAATTCTTGCGACCTAACTTTGATTTCAAGGGTGATGTAGCAAAAAAACACTTTCATCGCTCATTTCATCACTCGGTTTCTGTTGATAAATGAGCGATGAAATGTTATAATGGGCGTGAGGTGATATGCCATGTACAACAAAAAGCCGCCCTTTGAGATCACAACATCCATGCTGGATAAATTGGCGGAGATTGCGGAATTGGTCGGGCAGGTCAATGCTGTGGCGGGCTTAACGACAAACCCGACGCTGCGACGGACAAATCGGATTCGCACCATCTATTCTTCTTTGGCAATTGAGCAGAATACCTTGAGTTTGGAGCAGGTCACGGCTGTCCTGAATGGCAAGCGGATCATTGCGCCGCCAAAGGATATTGCCGAAGTCAAAAACGCATACGAGATTTATGAAATGATGGATTCCCTGAATCCCTACTCCATAGATGATCTGCTGAATGCCCACGCTGTAATGACCCGGGGATTGACCGTGGAATCCGGCTGTTTCCGTTCCAAGCCGGTGGGTGTGGTGGACAAGCAGGGGAATATTCTGCATTTTGGTGCATTGCCAGATTACGCACCGGGGCTGACCAGGGAATTGCTGGATTGGGTCAGGGATAGCGATATTCACATGCTGATCAAAAGTTGCGTGTTCCATTATGAATTGGAAGTGATTCACCCCTTTGCCGATGGAAATGGGCGCATTGGACGGCTGTGGCATACCCTGCTGCTGACCCGGTGGAAGCCGCTGTTTGCATGGCTTCCTGTAGAATCCATCATCCACGACCATCAGGACGAATATTATGCGGCTATCAACCGCTCCAATTATGAAGGAGAGTCTACAGCATTTATTGAGTTTATGCTGTCAGCCATTCGGGAAGCATTGATGGAAGCGGCTCAGACTACTGGTGTTGCAGAAAACATGACCACGGATGAACTGCGGCGGTATAAAGTCGAAGGATTCCTGAAAAAGAACAATGTGATTACCAATGCAGACGTTCGGCAGCTGTTCCAAGTGTCCGCAGCAACGGCCAACCGGATCCTTGCCAAGCTTACCGATGAAGGCTTGCTTCAAAAAATCAGATTGGGAAAATCCTGGGGATATACGATGAAGTGATTTTCGATTATATATCGAGGAAAGCAAAGGCGGCGATGAGGTAAAAATACTCCTCACAGCCGCTACTTATTTATCAATCAATCAATCGACTTATATTCTGTTACGGCTTTCAAATACCTCTCAGGGTCACCGTTCAAAATGAGGTCGGCGTATTCCAGTGGTGCATTGTAGATCAGATAGTCCAACTCTGATCGCTGGTACATATTGTCGGCTACTTCGTTCTCCACGGCGATGGTGTCAATGGCGATCATGCGGCCATCGGAAAATTTCAGTTCGACACAGGCGGTGTCCATATTAAATTCGCAGGATAATAATTTCATTTTCTGTTCTTCCTTAGATTTTCGATGTTTTTCTTTGCCAGCACACTGGCAGCCTGTTTCCGTTCCTTGGAATAGGGCGGTGTCAGCTTAAAGCTGAACCGCCCTTTGCTGACCTCATAGATCTGGCAGCCGTTTTCGTCATCGTCGATCAGGCGGCATTCTGCCGGATACTTTTCAGCAAAGGCGGCAAGTCGATTTTTGAGAGCAGTGTTGTGGGTGCAGACCTCTATTCTTTCGTCTGCATCGGTAAAAAAGATACTTGTTGTTTTCTGCTTCCTGGTAAGACCTGTTTTCATAAATACCTCCGGTTTTCATAATTTTTTTGCCAGCTCTACACCTGTAAAAAGCGAGTGATTTCCCGATGGGGAGTGTCCAAACGATGCTCATATCGTCTGGAACGCTCCCGTTG
This sequence comes from uncultured Oscillospiraceae bacterium, assembly GCA_964459175.1. Classification (GTDB taxonomy): domain Bacteria; phylum Bacillota; class Clostridia; order Oscillospirales; family SIG627; genus SIG627. Next base: position 159 of record CAYWMF010000246.1, on the reverse strand, counting down.
GACATAATGCGTTTTTTACAGGTCTACACGGGATTTAGCGAGCATCGTCCCGATTGCGGCTTTTGTTTCGATTTTCTTTGAAGAAATGCCACAGATTATTTCTGGAAATCACTTCTTCATAGGTGTGAATCCGCTTGCGCAGCCTGTCATTTTCCTGTT
>CAYWMF010000245.1:0-2835 GCA_964459175.1 uncultured Oscillospiraceae bacterium | reverse complement strand
TAATTATATATTATTATACCAAATTTCAGCGATAAAATCAATAGCAAATTGCAAAAAAATTCCGTTTTTAAATAAATATTAACAACTTGACTGTCAATTATTGTCATTTGAGGTCGGAATATACTTTACGCCCTCGACTGTGAACATGAATGAAATCTTGTCCGTGCGGGCGAAAATGTTTTTGCCGGCGGCAATGTGGGTTGTGCCGTCCAGCATACAGCGGCCGTCGGCGGAAAGTGTGCCCTTGACGCGCGCCGTGCCGATGACGTCCATGCGGTCGGGAATGACGGTTTTGACAATTTCGCCGGTAGGCAGCTCAATGTAAGCCTCGGCGGGGCGGGTGTAAAACGAAACTATCTCGCCGACTTCCTTTTGAGTGGTCTGCGAATAGAGCTTTTCGCCCTCTGCGAAATACGGTTCGGAGGTGAGCTTGATGGAATTGATGATAAATTCGTATTCCAATTCGCCCTCCTTGCTTCTGTCAGAAAGCTTGTCGGCGAAGCCGCTGCGAATGAATACCCCCGCGAAAATCGCCAGCACCGCCAAAATCAGTACGGCGTCGATTATGTTAAATCTTCTTTTGGTTCCTGACATTATTTATTGCCCCCTTTAGCGTTTTCTTCGGCTTTGAGCTGTTGTTCCCATGCGGCGGAAGCCTGCTCGTCGAGAGGCTGAACCTTGATGCAATAGCCGCTGGTGATGAAATCGGGTGTACTGAAATTGATGTAGGCGCCGACGGCGACGGTTGTGCCCTCGACGGAATATTCGCCGTTTTCGTTGAGCGTGTACTTGCCGCGAATGACTATTTCCGCGCGCTGATGGTCGGGATACGGGCTCATATTCATCACGCCGCCCTCGCTCATATCGGTGGTGGCGATGGTGGCGTCCTCGTAAACAACGTCAACCACGCGGCCTATCGAGGTATGGCGTACCGTTTCGATAACCGGGTCGTCGATTTTGATAAAGCTTTTGAATTTGTCCTTGACGGTCGGAAGCTCGACGGTGAAATCAATATATCTCACACCCTCGCCGCCGTCGCTCTGTGGGCGCAGTAATATGAAAGCCGCCGCCGCAATGACCAGCACCAGCACGGCTATTATTATAATATCAATGACATTAATGCCCTTTTTCTTTTGTTCCATTATATTATTTTCCTTTCTTCTTCATAATCGGTTTCGGCCATGCGGCTTGCCGCCACGCACAGACCTATCATCATCCAAAACATGCCGAAAACGCGGTAATTATACCACACATAATCCGTCATGCCCTGTATCAGCATACCTATAACGCCGCACAGCGCCGCCGAGGAAATCAGCGTGAAATCCGTCTTTTTGCCGTAGGCGATAAGCGCGGCGGAATTTTTGCGAACCAGCACGAAAATCACCGCGATAAAGGCAATCAGCGCGAAAATACCCATTTCAATGGCAATTTGGAAAAATAGCTGATGCGAATGCGGCGCAGCCTCGATGCCTGCCAACGAATAGGAGGGGTAAACCTTGGAAAACGCCGTCGTGCCGATGCCTATGCCGCCGACGAAAAAGTCCTCTATCATCTTGACCGCCGCCCGCCAGATGGAAACGCGGTAGGAGGTTGAGGAGTCGCCTAAGTTACCGATGCTCATAAAACGCGAAACGATGCTTGACGGCAGAACCGCCGGCAATATCGGAAGCGAGAAAATGCCCAGCAGATATACAACCAGCATTTTGCCGGTGCGAACCAAAAGATATATCGCCATAGAAATGATGAACGCCAGCCATGCGCCGCGCGACTGCGTGTATACCAGCGCCAGCAATGACGCCAGCGTTATCACAAAGCAGGGCAAGCGCTCGCCGACCTTGCGGTGGGTGAACAGCAGCGCTATCGCCAGCGGTATCGCCATGACAAGATATTCGCCGTAGACATTGGGGTTTTGGAAGGTTGAATAAATGCGTGTGCCGATGTCGTCGAACATTGAGGTGTCATGCCAGGTGGTGTTTGCCGCCATAAAGAACTTTTGATAAAGTCCGATAAGCGCCGTTACGAACATCGAAAGGGCGAACACCCACATCAGGCGGTCGGTCAGCGCGCGACTGCGGATAAGGTTTGCAATAAGAAAATAATTCAGCATCAGACCCAAAAATACCGCGGCGGATTTGATGCTTGTCGAAACGTCCGCCGATACAACGCCGCCGAAAAAGATGAAAATCATGAAAATCACAACCGCCGCATCGACAGCCTCGAAGCGGAAGGTGCGCTTGACGCGAAGCACCTTGAAGATATATGCCGCCATGCAAAAAATCGCCAGCGCGCACATCAGCATTGTCGGCAAAAACGGCAATGCAAAGGCGGTGAAAATTATGCCGAATTCGGGTTTTGTTGCCATCAGCCATAGGAAAATCACGCCGAGCACGCCGCCGAAAATCAAAATCGGCGATACAACCCGCGAGGCAAGACCCGTTGCCAGCCCCAGCATGAAGCCCAGCGTAATACCGCGGTCGTTATCCCCCTTGGGCACCACCTCGTCGCGGCGAAGCCCCACAAAGCCGCGAAGCACGCCGCCGATAACAAGGCTGTCGTAGAGGGCCTTGCCGACGGGCTGCTTGCTGAGCGCCCATATCGCCCCCGCAAAAATGCACATCGCCGCCACAGCCAGCGGAATTATGTTGATTTCAGCGTGGAAAACAAGGATTTGAACGGCCTCGAATACCGCGTTGACAAAGCCGTACGCGAAGATGAAAACGCCGTAGACACGCAATCGCGCCGTCAAAAGCTTTCTTTTAAGAGTCGAGCAAAGGCGGTTGAAAAGGCTTTGCTCCACCAACAGCGACAGCGCCTGCTTGCGCTCCACGTTTTTTT
>CAYWMF010000244.1:0-2862 GCA_964459175.1 uncultured Oscillospiraceae bacterium | reverse complement strand
CTACTACCGCTCCCGTTACCGCAGATCCCTTCACCGCAGTAGCTGTTGTTATGGCTATCTCCGCAGGTGCAGCTCTTGCAATTAAGAAGAGAAGATAAGTAGTCGTCGGTAAAATATTTGCTTGACGAAAATGACTGCCGATTGTGGAATAGTTAAATATTCCTTTCGGCAGTCTTTTTTAAAAATTTGGTAATATACCAAGGAGGTAACCGACAAAAATGAAAAAAGCTTTATCTCTTACCTTGGCAATTTTGTTTATTTTTAATGCTGTTATTTTGGCGGCGTGCCAAAATACGGATTCGTCATCAAACCAGGGCGGAAATTCCGGTCAGGTTCAGCGCGTTGAGCGCCCTGAAGAACAAACCGCTTTCTCCGGACGTGAGGCAGTGGACGATGAATTGCCAAACTCGTATTACGACGGCAAGGAATTCCGCATTCTCGCCCGCGAGCGCGAGGACTTCAAGCAGGAAATCGGCGTAGAGCTCGAACAGAGCGAGGACGTTGTTTCCAACGCTATTTTCAACCGTAACAAAACCGTTGAAGACCGCTTCGGCGTTAAGCTGGTTGCAACTCACGTTGCAGACCCCAGCCAGGATATCAAAAAGACCGTCAGAGCAGGTCTTGATTCCTATGATTTGTATGTTGACCACGTAAGAACTGCTTGCAGTATCGCAACAGAGGGTATATTCTACGCGGTTGATGAGCTGGATTATGTCAATCTCGAAAAGCCCTGGTATATCAGCAGTGCTACCGACGCTATCAGTGTTAAGGGCAAGTCTTATTTCTTAGCCGGCGACTTCTGCCTGTCAATGTACAAATTTACCTATTGCATGTACTTCAACAAGAATATGCTTTCCAAGCATCCCGAAATCGAAAACCTTTACACGGTTGCCAAGGAAGGCCGCTGGACCATTGATTATTTGAACAACCTTGTCAAGGATCTTTGGCACGATCTTAACGGTAACGGCATTCGCGACGATAAGGACGAGTTCGGCTTCACCTCCGAGTGGCACAGCTCGGTTATCACCTATCAGTACGCGCTGGATAACCCTGTTATGACCATGGACGGCGATGGCGTTCCTCAGCTTACCTTCAATACTCCGAAAATGTCCAATATCGTTCAGAAGGTATACGAGCTGTTCATCGAAAATCCCGGCTCCTGGACAGGAACCTGGGGCGTGCCCGGACCTATCTTCAGCGAGGGTCGCTCGCTGCTTATGAACGGTCTGTTCAGCGCCGCTTCCGGTATGCGCGACGTTGACTTCGAATTCGGTATTATTCCGTACCCCAAGTACGACGAGGATCAAGCCGAGTATTACACCATGGTTGACGGTGCTCACTCCATTATGGCTGTTCCGACCACCGTTCAGGATACCGAGTTTGTCAGCACAATTATCGAGGCGCTCAACGCCGAAAGCTATAAAAAGGTTATCCCCGCATATTACGAAACCGAGCTGAAAATCAAGGGTGCGCGCGGCGACGAAGATGCGGCGGAAATCCTTGACACCATAAGCAAGGGTATTAAGTTCGACTTCGGTTATGTTTACGGTTCGATGGGTATGATGTTCCAGACTATTATTGCCAACGGCAACAGCAATTTTGCTTCCGCATACGATAAACAGGAAAAGTCGGCCATCAAGGAATATAACCGCGTAATCGAACGATATCTCGATATCGCAGATAATTAATCAAAGTTATAAAAAATCCCGAAGCAGTTGCTTCGGGATTTTTTGCTGTCGCAGGTATATACTTTAGAGTAAATATTTTGACTTTTTGCGTATTCCATTGACATATTAAAGATTTTATGCTACAATAGGAGCACAGCGTAATTCAAAAATTTTATAAGGAGAACAACAAAATGGCTGGAGAAAAGACATTGGTTGAAGCCCTGAAGAAGGATCGCATACGTATCGGAGCATATACTCCGATTAAATTTCCCGACGAGGCACATATAAAGGCACTCGCGGACGCCGGCATAGATTTTGCCGTTCTGAATCTTGATATGATTCCCGAAGATAAGCATCGTGATGTTTTTGGTTGGTTGGCAAAATACGGTGTCGAGGCGACTGTCCGTAAGGAAAGCCTGATGAAATATTACAAAAAAGCCGGAATGCTGGACTTGGATAACAAAAAGAACGAAATCTTTTTCAAGGACGAGCCTTCTTTTGCGGCGTATACATACGTTGACGAGCCCGGAACCGAGCATTTCGAGGAGCTCGGCAAGGAGGTAAAAAAATTTCAGGCGGAATTTCCCGGCAAACGCGCCTATATAAATCTTTTGCCGATGTACGCAAATTCCGCACAGCTGACCGGCGGCGCGTGGAAAGCTCCCATTGAGTATTATGAACAGCCATCTACCGATTTCCGCCAATATATCGACGAATATGTCAAAAATGTTGATACCGACTACATTTGCACCGATATTTACCCCTGCCGCCGCGTTCCCGACCCGGCTTGCCCGGAAAAATTCCCGGCGGAATATAAAAAGCTTACTTATCCGCTGTACGTCAAGAGCATCGAAATTGTCGCCGATGCCTGCCGTGCCTCAAACCGCGATTTTTGGGTTTGCATTCAGACCTGTAGCTGGGCACGAGGCGTTCGCGAGCCAAACGGTGCCGAACTTCGCTGGCAGGCGTATACTATGCTTTCCTACGGCGCAAAAACGCTTTTATACTACATTTTCGCGACGAATTCAGTACATAGCGGCTGTGTTATGGACGTGCGCGGCGATACAACCAAGCTTTATTTTGCCTCTCAGCGGCTGTGCGGCGGCTTGAAAAAGCTGTCAGACCTTTATCTGTCCTACAAGAATTTGGGTGCATTTAACCTGAATTCTACCCCCGAAACAACGCCGTATCTTGA
>CAYWMF010000243.1:0-2866 GCA_964459175.1 uncultured Oscillospiraceae bacterium | reverse complement strand
CGGAACGGTATTAGCGTTCACACGATTTCCAGTCGTGCGCCTTAGACCAGCTCAGCCATCTTTCCATATGACGCTCAGTCCAATATTTTAAATATCTATCAAGCACGTTTATTATTATATCACACTTTTTTGAAAAATGCAATAGTTTTTTGAAAAATTTTTTATTTTTTTCGACGCCCGCTCTCTTTGAAGTGAAAGCGGGCGTTATAATTTTATTTTTTTGCAAAGCCGCAAACGCTCATCATGCCGCAGGCTGAGCATTTTTCATTGCAGGGCGGTGTAACTTTGCCGTTAATTGCGTTTTGATATTCTCGCTTGAAGAATTCGTCGGTAACACCGATATCAATCATACTCCACGGCAACAGCTCGTCCTCGGCAAACTGCCGCACGGTGTAAAAGTCCATCGAAAGATCCGCGTCGGACACTGCCTTTTCCCATGCGTCATACGAAAAGAACTCATCCCACGCGCTGAAAATTTGGCCGCTTTTGTAGGCGTTGTATATAACGCGTGAAAGCCGTCGGTCGCCGCGTGCCAAAAGCGCCTCAGCACGTGAAACAACAGCCTCGTGGTAAGCATACTCGATTCGACGGGATTTTATACAGCTACGCAGATACTCCTGCTTTTTTCTGAGCTCCTCGACCGAATCCTGCGCCACGCGCTGAAAAGGTGTAAAGGGCTTGGGTACAAAGCAGGAAACGCTGACGGTAACCTTAACCTGTCTTCCCTTTTTTCTGTGCGGATTATTGTAATATTCATCGACAACTCTTTCGGCCAACTCGGCAATACCCTTTATATCGTCGTACGTTTCGGTCGGCAGACCCATCATAAAATACAGCTTAACCTGATCGCGACCGGCATCGAACGCCATTTTCACCGAACGCATCAAATCTTCCTCGGTAATACCCTTGTTTATGCGGTCGCGCAGTGCTTGAGTTCCTGCCTCGGGCGCAAAGGTCAAACCGCTTTTTCGTATGGACATAACCTTTTCCATAAGCTCCTTGGTAAAGCTGTCCAAGCGCATTGAGGGCAAGGAAAGATTGATCTTTTTGTCTCCGGTCCATTCAAGAAGATAATCGGTAAGCCTTTCAAGGCAGGAATAATCGCTGATGCTGAGCGACGTAAGTGAAATTTCGTCGTAACCGGTATTTGCCACGGAATTTTGAGCCTGACGGTTAAGCACCTCGGCAGAACGCTCGCGCACCGGGCGATAAATCATACCGGCCTGGCAAAAACGACAGCCGTGCGCACATCCGCGGAAAACCTCCAGCATGACGCGGTCGTGAATAGCCTCGATATACGGAAGCACCGGCTTTTCGGGGAAAAAGGAATTGTCAAAATCCGTGATAATGCGTTTTTTTATTTTGGCAGGTGCGCCGTCCGTGGGTGTAATCGAGGCAATCGTGCCGTCCTCGTTATACACGACATTGTACAGCGACGGCACATAAAAACCGTCAAGCTGTGCCGCTTTTACCAAAAACTCATGGCGGGAAGCACCGTTTTTCTTGCATTCATTGTATAGGTTTACCAGCTCCGGCAGAGCCTCTTCACCCTCACCTACCGAAATTACGTCGATAAAATCGGCGAACGGCTCGGAATTGTAGGTGCATGGACCGCCCGCTATGACGATGGGATCGTCCTCGCCGCGCTCGGACGAGTAAAGCGGTATGCCGCCCAGCTCCAGCATATACAGAATATTGGTATAGCACATTTCATATTGCACGGTAAAGCCCACAATATCAAAATCACTCAGCGCATCGCCGCTTTCAAGCGCGTAAAGCGGTATATCGTGCTCGCGCATAACCTCAGCCATATCGTTCCACGGCGCAAAGCAGCGCTCGCACCAGACATTTTGCATATTATTCAAAACGCCGTACAGTATTTTCATGCCCAAATTTGACATTCCGATTTCGTATGTATCCGGGAAGCAAAAGGCAAATCTTACATCGACGCTGTTTTTATCCTTGACAATCTGTCCTATCTCGCCGCCGGTATAGCGGCCGGGCTTTAAAACGCTTTTGAGATACGGTTCAACTTTTTTATACATTTTCATTCTCCCCAACACAGTATTTTGAGTTCACCGCGACAAATTCCAGCTCCCATGCGGGTATGCAGGGCGTGCGGCAAAGGTACAGCTTATATGAGCCGAGGCTCCTTATAAGCGCCGGCAAGCGAAAAAGGTCATTGTTATTATGGTAAGCCGAAACAATCAGCACCGGACTGTCTGACAAAATGACATTTTTGGAGCCTTCAAGCGCCTCGTACTCGCTGCCCTCGACATCGTATTTTATAAGGTCGGTGCTATTGCATACGGCGTCAAGCGGCAAAGCCTTAATAATTTTATTCTTCTTTTTTTGCAGGCCGTCGCCGATATTACCAAGCGTTGTGTTTTTGCCGAAGCCCATATGCAGTGTCATTTCGCATTCATGGCTCCAAGCGGCGTTATTATACGCCTTCATTTTGATATTCAGAGTTTCGGCGCAGGCACACAGCTTTTTGAAATTTCTTTCATCCGGCTCAAACAGCACCGCCTCCCCGAGGTTTGGGTAAAGCTCAACAGCCCTTTTGAGTGTATCGCCGTTATATGCGCCCAAATCGGCATAGCGGCGTATCAGCGCGGTATTGTAAAGGCTTTGCGACGGTACGGTCGAACAATCAATTTCTTTCAAATACTCGATTTTGCCGCTGATTTTGAAGTCAAGCACACGACAAAATGCCGTGCGCGCGCTGTTTTCAAGCGAATTCATCGCCTCGTACAGCTCGGGGCAATGCTTTTTGTAATATTCGGCATCGAACACCTCGGTATAATCTCCGCTGACATTGACATCCGGGGCATAAAGCTCGTATTCGGACGAAAGCGAATACAGC
>CAYWMF010000242.1:0-2930 GCA_964459175.1 uncultured Oscillospiraceae bacterium | reverse complement strand
GCGCTATATAAATGGGCAATAGCAAATTGCATAGTCACGCTGTAAGCGTGCCCTCTCAAATTTGCAAGCAAATTCGTAATTAATGAAGATTTTGTGGTTTGCGCAAAATCTTCGATTCTCGAAAGCTTGAAGCCGCCGCTGATTACAGCGGCGGCTGTTTTGTGCTTAAAAAGCGCGCTTTGTACATTGACAAAATGCGCTTTTTGTGCTATATTCGTTACAGGATAGATGAATTTATTTTTGCCGAAAGGACGATAAAAATGTTTAAAAGAGTTACGCTTGAAATAAGTTTAAAGCCCTTCAAAAAAGTGACGGATGAATATATAACCGCAGTTTGCCGCCGTGTTTTCGAGCAATGGAAGCCTTTTATAAAAAACCGCGAGACGATTGCAATTATGTTGTGGAGCGGCGACGGAAGCGAGCTTTTGGACTACACCGGCGAGCTTGAGCGTGAGTTCGAATGGTGCTATTTTGCCGGCGATGCCAATGCGCCGTTTATCGGCGATATGCCCAAGGGAACCTCGCCGCATTTGCGAAAACAGCTTTACACCGAAAAGCCCTGCAAAATGACCTATAAGCTGCTGAAAAGCATTGTTGATGCCTTTAAGCGCGAGGGCAAAGGCTTTTTTCCGAATTCCGAAATCAAGGTCGGAACCACCTTTGACATCGGCCCGGAATTTGCAATATCGGATTTCAAGTACAAAAGACATAAGGAGGTCTGCAAGGGCACCGGCAACGACGGCTTGGGCTTTGTTGATGCGACCGAGCTGTTGAACGGCGACAGCTTTCCGTATGACGCATACCCGCAGGGTATTCCCGATAAAACGCCGATGGGTACATTTTTGGGCGCACAGGCAAATATTTTTCTGCGCGATATGGGCTTTGACTTTATTTGGCTTTCAAACGGCATGGGCTTTTGCTACGAGCCGTGGAATGCCTTCGGAAAGATTTACGACGGCAAGAATTTTCACACCGAAAAGCTCAGCTCCACACGAGAAAAAATATTTGATTTCTGGCGCTTATTCCGCGGCGCCTGCCCGGATTTTCCGATCGAAACGCGTGGAACCAACTATTCCGTCGGCATAGATTACGCCAGCGACGGCGTGCCGCTGTACGATATATATAACGGAAATTTCAATATCACTCCGCCGCCGAATTCGCCTTGGGCACCGATAAACGACGATGTCGGTATCGAAATGCTGGGACAGCTGACCCGCAATTGCGAGCTGCCGGGCGATGACTACATGTTCCGCTTCTATATTCACGATGTTTGGTGGTTGAATTCGCCGTGGTACGACCGATACGAGACCCTGCCGTACGATATATATATCCCTATGGCGCTGTCGCGTATTGACGAAAACGGCAAGGTGCAGTCTCCCACGCTTTTCCATATATTCACGCTGGATAATACCAAGGGCGATATGCCGGAGCAATGCGCCTACGAGGTTATTCCGCACTTGCTGAAAGCCGAAAAGGACATTCCCGACGCGCCGGCGCCGATTGTTTTGGTGTATCCGTTCAGGCAGTATACCACCGCCGACGACGAAAAGACGCTCCGAGAAATGTATTTCGGCGATACCTTTTTGCAAAAGGCGCTGAATTCCGGTTTCCCGATCGCATCGGTGGTTTCGGCTGATAACTTTGCTAAGCATTCGTCGGATATTTACAACGGCAGTGTTCTGCTTGTACCGGCGGCGCCAAAGGATGCGGCGGTCGAAAATAAGCTGGCCGAATATGCCGAAAACGGCGGCAAAATAATCGCTTACGGCGATAAAGAGACGCTGAAGGGGTTAAGTCCGCGCTTTGAAAAGGTCGATATATATGGATCTGTCGATAAGCTGTTCGAGGCATGGCGCAAATACGGCTATTCGGTCGAATTTGTCTGCGAGCCTGACAGCCCTATGCCCTCGATGACAATTCACCGCAGTGACAACGCGCTGATCTTTTCCGCATACTATCGCGACACCACCGTGGAAACAAGGCTCAAATTCCCGCTGGGCGCGCCGATTATTAACGGCTTCAACGCAAAAATCAGCGACGACTGCGCGACTTATTGCTTCGACCGAAGCGTTCACGGCGAATGCCGCGTGTTTGTGCGGCAGACGAGCGGTGTTGTGCGCGCCAAGGAGGAGTCGCCGGTTAACATGAAATACCGCCGCAGAATACGTATTTCCGGCTTGCAAAACGCTACTGTCGCGCTGTTCGGCGAGGAATATTGCAAGCAAAGCTGTATAGTGACTACCTGCGAGTATAATCAAACGCCGATCCCGATGGAGGGTTGGCGCGTTGTGACCGACGAAAACGGCACGTATTTGTACGGCGAAAACATCACCAGCGCAGTATCACTTTGCATGCCGTATGAAGAGGATATGTAAATAGGGTAAAACACAAAACCATAGCGTGTCATTCGACGCGCTATGGTTTTGTTATTATAGTTGGGCGTGAAAATGCTTATTTTTTGTGCTTTGGGCGGACAGAAAAGGTGTCGGAAAGCTGGGAAAGAATGATGGCGACGAACATGGTGACACAGCCGACAAGCTCGCGCGCGGTGGGAATTTCATGCAGGAGCAGCGCGCTGCCCAACACGGCAAAGACCGATTCGGTGCACATGATGATGGAGGCAACGGTGGCGTCGGCGTATTTTTGGCCGATTATTTGCAGGGTGTAGGCGACGGAGCAGCTCATGACACCGCAGTAGAGAAGCGGCACGATGGCGGATTTTATTGCGTCGAGCTGTGGCTTTTCGAAAATCAGCATTAGAATGCAGGTCAGAATTCCGGAAACGGCGAACTGCACAAAGGATAATTTGACGCCGTCGGCTCTTGCCGCAAATTGGCCGACCAGCAGGATTTGAACCGAAAAGCCGATGCCGCAGGCAAAGGAAAACAAGTCGCTTTTGCCGAGCGAAGCGGTCTCACCCGGCACAAAGC
>CAYWMF010000241.1:0-2941 GCA_964459175.1 uncultured Oscillospiraceae bacterium | reverse complement strand
TAATTATAGTATTAAATATTGATTTTGTCAAGTGTATTTATAAATTTTAGTATCGAAGATTTAATAATTGCCGCAAAAAATAAATTTATGTTGACAAAAATTCAAAAATATGATATTATTATTACACCAATCAATACAATTTTTAAGGAGTTTTCACAATGAAAAAACGCATTTTTAGCATCTTCGCCGCTTTGGTTGTTTTTTTGCTGTATGCGGTGTGTATTCATCGCATTTCAAAGCTCGAAAACACAGTAAACGGCCTGCAAAACACTCTTAACGCCAACATGAACGATATTTCAAGGTCGATAAGTCATATATACAATAACATTGACAGCAAGCTTGAAGAAAAAGCAAATCTCCTTTCATCGTATGATTCTGCCTATGGTGAAATAAATATAGAAAACAAGACTGTTTTGCTTGAATATTCGGTTGTTCCGAAGGAATACAATCCCGATACCACTACCGCCGCATTGATATGCAATGATGCGGAATATCCGATGCAACTTGAAAACGGCAAATTCGTCACCCAAATAGCCTTACCGATATTTGAAGAATCCTCCGTAACCGCGGTAAAGCTTATCGACAACGGGACAATACATACTCAAGCGCTTCGTTCCGATTTTAGGCCGTACCACGAGGTAATCTCCGAGCTGAACACAGGATATGACGGCAGACGCAGTATATCGAAAAAGGATAATGCATATGTCGTTACATATAACGGCCAGCTCGAAATCAATTTTTGTCAAGCCAAGTTCGGTTCATATGGTGAAATTGCCGAGGAAATATATCTCATCGAGCGCATCGACGGCAAAACAATCGCAAAAACCAATGTTCCGAAGTCAACTGAGCCCTCTGCATTACATAACGATTACGGATCTTACGCTACCGACGTTCCAACTTCCGCCGGCGCGATTATGGTCAAAGAAGAAAACGACTGCGTACATGAAAATATAACATATTATTACCACCCCATGGAACATGAAGTTTCGATACCTGCCGGCTCAACATATGAGCTTTATATCGTTGTTACAGACTCGCTCGGCTTGCGCCATGTACAGCTTTTGGGAAAGATTGTAACCGACATCAACGGTAATTCGCCGCAAAGCGCGGATTTATATTCGACCGCGGCAACAATTTACGATGCAAGCGACAATTTGCTCTACTCTCCGGACGATTTATACGGAATGTCCTTTGACTTCAGTGATGTATTAAAGGATTAAAATTAAGCTTTGTCAATAAAAAATGCTACCCAAATTTTTCGGGTAGCATTTTTATTATCAACTTGAAATTTATCTCTTTGAGAGAACCTCGTTCTCGTATTTAACGATTTCGTCAAACCACGAAGCATCGGCGGTAACACCGCAGTTTTCGCAGTACTGAGCCCATATATCACCGAAAGGCATCATCTTGAGCTCCTCCTGGAGAACCATCAGCTTGGAGAATTCCTGTTTATCCTGAAGCTCCTTGAGCAAAGCGTGAGGTGTGCAGAGGGCGTTAAGCAGAGCCTTCTGCCAGCTTCTGAAGCCGACAACCCATGCGGATACGCGGTTGATGCTTGCGTCGAAGTAGTCAAGCGCCATGTAAACGCGGTTCAAAGCATCGCAACGAACGATTTCCTTTGCCATTTCCTTGGTTTCGTCGTCGAGCAGCAGTACATGGTCGGAATCCCAGCGAATGCCGCGGGTGATATGTAAAGCGAGCTCGGGGAAGAAGCACAGAAGCGCGGGAATTTTATCGGAAACAACCTCGGTGGGGTGATAGTGGCCGTTATCCATCAAAGGCAGGCAGCCCTCGTGAGTAGCCGCAAAGGTGAGAGTAAACTCGGCAGAGCCGGCAGTATACGATTCAACACCGATACCGAAAACCTTGGACTCCACGCAGATTTTAACCTTTGCGGGATCAAAGGGCTCGGACATGATTTCCTCGATAGACTGCTTATAGCGCATACGCGGACCCATACGGTCAGCCGGAACATCCTTGAGACCGTCGCCGATCCAAATGTTCATAACGCAGGGAATACCGGTTTCTTCTGCAAAATACTGTGAAATACGTACGCATGCCTTGCCGTGCTCAACCCAGAATTTTCTGATTTCTTCGTTCGGGCTGGCAAGTGTCAAGCCGTCAGCCTTTGGATGAGAGAAGAATGTGGGGTTAAAGTCAATGCCCATGTTATGAGCCTTTGCGAATTCAACCCACTTTGCAAAGTGCTTGGGCTCGATTTTGTCGCGGTCTACATATTCGCCCTCGCCGAAAATAGCATAGCAAGCGTGAACATTGAGCTTCTTTTTACCGGGGCAAAGCGACATTGCTTTATCCATATCTGCCATAAGCTGATCGGGAGTTCTTGCCTTTCCGGGGTAATTACCGGTGGTTTGGATACCGCCGCTGAGAGGTCCGTCATGGTCAAATCCGATAACGTCGTCGCCCTGCCAGCAGTGGAGCGATACCGGTATTTCGGAAAGCTGTTTAAAAGCTTTCTCAACATCTATGCCGATAGCGGCATATTTTGCTTTTGCGAGTTCAAATGCCTGATTCATTGTTAATCCTCCGTCATATTATATCAATTTTATAAATCTTTCATAAGCCGCATCCCATTCGGAAACATTTTCCGGCTCATATTTAACGATTTCAAAGGAATTGCGAATTACATGGCGTGCCTCGGCAATATCCTTGATTTCGCCCATGGAAATTGCCTGTACGACAATGTTGCCGATTGCGGTAGCCTCAACAGGGCCGGCAAACACCGGACGTCCGCAGGCGCTTGCGCAGAAGCGGCAAAGAGGCGCTTCCTTGGTGCCGCCACCGACAATATTGATAAACGGCGTTCTGGAGCCCTTGAGCTCGTCGATTTTTTCAACGGTATATCTGTATTTAAGCGCAAGGCTTTCGAAAATGCAACGAATAATCTCGCCCTTGGTCTGTGGGACATATTGTCCGGTCT
>CAYWMF010000240.1:0-2950 GCA_964459175.1 uncultured Oscillospiraceae bacterium | reverse complement strand
CGGCCTCAATTCAAACCTCGGCTTTTCTCTGGAGGATCGCGCCGAAAATGTTCGCCGCATAGGCGAAGCGGCTATTCTTTTGGCGCAAAGCGGAATAATCGTCATAACCGGTGCGGTTTCGCCGCTGGCCGCAATGCGCGGTGCCGTACGTGCGCGCGCCGCCGAATGCGATGTGCCGTTTTCCGAAATTTACGTCAAGGCCGACGTCAATGCCTGCTCGGAGCGCGACCCCAAGGGGCTTTATAAAAAGGCGCTCGCCGGAGAAATAAAGGATTTTACCGGCGTTTCCTCGCCGTACGAGGAGTCCGAAGCGCCCGAATTGGTGCTTAATACGCTCGACAGCTCACCGCAGGAATGCGCATATCGGCTTTACACATATATAAATAAGCTGCAATACGATTACAATGCAGTAATTCGCGCCGCCGTCAAGGCTGCGGTGCTGGCAGGCAAAGAAATAATGAAGGTATACGAAAGCGCCGATTTCGGCGTGGAATACAAAAGCGACAGCTCGCCGCTGACAATCGCCGACAAGCGTGCAAACGATATTATAACCTCGATTCTCGGCACGGAGTTCCCGCAATACGCAATTCTTTCGGAGGAAAAGGCCGACGAGCCCTCGCGACTTTCGGAGGACTTTTGCTTTATCGTAGACCCGCTGGACGGAACCAAGGAATTTATAAAGCATAACGGCGAATTCACAGTAAATATCGCCCTCGCCTATCTCGGCAAAAGCATTCTCGGCGTGATATATGTGCCGGTAAGCGGCGATTTATACTATTCCTGTGACGAGCGCGGAGCATTTGCCGAAAGCGGAGTTGAGGCTTTTGACAAGATTGACTTATTTGCCGAAAGCCGCAGAATACGAGTTTCGGACAAAAAAGCTGCGCTTACAGTTATGGCCAGCCGCTCGCACAGCGACGAAAGAACCCTGAAAATGCTGGAGGACAACAAGGCAAAAATCGCAAAAACGCTTTCCGCCGGAAGCTCTCTTAAGGGTTGTTATATCGCCTGCGGCAAAGCGGATATTTACTACCGCTTCGGGCTGACCAGCGAATGGGACACCGCCGCGATGCAGAATATTGCAGAGCAGGCGGGCGGAATTTTCATGCAGACCGACGACACGCCGATGACCTACAATCGTGCGGACATTCTCAACCGCAAGGGCTTTTATATTCTCAACAACGCCGACAACAAGTTTTTGATTTAGCAAATTGCCGTTTTATATATTGTCAATTTGTAAACATTTTATAATTTTCCGCAAAACGTTTGACAAATATGACAAATTGATATATAATATCTTGTGATATTCAGATAAAAATTGACATTGTTTTCATCTGAAGTATTTTCACGTACAAAAAAGTAAAGGACTTTGGCTTGATTTTGTCAAGCCATGTGGTTTTATGCCTAAATTTTTTCTGCCAAACGACAGCATTCCGTGCGACACAGTGCCCGAAACCCTGTCCGTAACCGGCAGCGACGCTCATCATCTGGCGCGGGTTCTGCGTGCCAAATGCGGCGAAGAGCTCACCGTTTCGGATATGCGCAGGCGGCTGTTCCGCGGTAAAATAATCAGCGTCACCGACACCGAGGTTGTAATGGCGGTGGAGTCGGTTGCCGAGGACGATTCGGAGCCGACAGTCAAGGTAACGCTGTATCAGGCTCTGGCCAAGGGCGATAAAATCGACACCGTTATTCAAAAAGCCGTGGAATGCGGCGTAAGCGCGGTGGTTCCGGTAATATGCGAGCGATGCGTGGTAAAGCTGGACGAGCAATCGGCACGCCGTAAAGCCGAGCGCTGGCAAAAAATTGCCGACGAAGCCGCCAAGCAGTGCGGGCGCGGCATTCTGCCCAAGGTGGAAGCCCCGATAAAATTCGGCGAGGCGCTGGAACGTATGAAACGGGACGAATTTCCGTTCATGTGCTACGAGGGCGACGGAGTTGTTCCGATAAAAGAGCTTTTAAACCGCAAAACGGCAGTCGAATATTCGTTTATAATCGGTCCCGAGGGCGGGTTTTCAACCGCCGAACAGCAAGCGGCGGCGCAAATCATGCCGCTGTGCGGGCTCGGAAAGCGGATTTTACGCACCGAAACCGCCTCAAGCGTAGTGCTTGCCGCAATAATGTATCATACGGATAACTTGTAATTAAATAAATATGTTAAAAAGTCAGCCGCTCAAAATCGGATTCAAACCTTTTTCGGCGGCATGAGAAGTCGAAAGGAGCTTTCAATGTCAAACAGATTATTTCAGGGAATAATCCATCAAATGAAAGACACCGTCAGCCGTACCATCGGCGTCGTTGACGAAAACGGCGTTGTCATATCCTGCAACGAGCTTGTAAAAATAGGCGATATTTTCGAGGGTGTGCGCGACGAGCACCCGTTTATAACCAGCTTTGTGTGCGACGGCGCGACCTTTAAGCCCATCGGCGTACACGGAAAAGCGGAATATCTTGTTTTTGTGGACGGCGACGATACCATTGCCGACAGTATTTCCTCGGTGCTCAGCATAACACTGGGAAACCTCAAGGAAATGCACGACGACAAATACGATAAGGCAAGCTTCATCAAAAATATCATCAACGACAACATTCTGCCCAGCGATATTTACATAAAAGCCAAAGAGCTTCATATGGATCATAATGTCCCACGCGCGGTATTTTTGATTAAATTTTTCGGCAAGGGCGATATTGTGCCGATAGAGCTTATTCAAAACCTTTTCCCTGACAAATCCAAGGAATATGTCATCAGCTCGGGTGAAAACGAGGTTGCGCTTATCAAGGAATTCAAAGGCGAGGTTGAGCCGGAGGATCTTGATAAAATCGCCAAGAACATTTCGGATACCGTCAATGCGGAATTTTATCTGCGCGTAACCATCGGTATCGGAACCGTGGTTCACAATATAAAGGATCTTGCCCGCTCGTACAAGGAAGCTCAGGTTTCCATTGAGGT
>CAYWMF010000239.1:0-2992 GCA_964459175.1 uncultured Oscillospiraceae bacterium | reverse complement strand
GATTATAACGGCTACGGCGAAATGTCCGACGTTTGCATTAAACGAAAAATCCGCAATCGTATGCAGGATCTCGGACAAAGCATATTTGTCCAGTCCGACGAGCGCTGTGACGACGGCTTAAAAAGCTTGAGCGAGCGCGCCGAAAAAAATATCGGCAAGGTTGGTTCAAACGAGGAATACTATGAGCTGGCTTGCGAAAAATGGCTTGATGTGCGTTCCTTTGGTCAGGTATTCGCTTTTAAGAGCAAAGAAAACAAGGGTGTATCCGTAGGTGTCCGCGGCCCCGTTTCGCTTCATCAGGCGGTCAGTGCTTCGCCGATTGAGGTGGAAACCATGCAAATTACCAAAAGCGTTAACGGTGAGCCGAGCGATAAAAAAGGCTCCGATACCATGGGCTCCAAGCATTTTGTGCGCTTCGGACTTTACAAAATCAAAGGCTCAATCAATGTTCAGCTGGCCGAAAAAACCGGATTTTCGCAGGAGGACGCCGATATTGTCAAGCAATGCCTGAGCACGCTGTTTGTCAACGACGCTTCCTCGGCGCGCCCCGACGGCTCTATGGAGGTGGTTAAGCTGTATTGGTGGAAGCATAATTGCAAGGATGGCCAATATTCCTCCGCCAAGGTGCATGCTTCGGTTGATATTTCGCTTAAAGACGGCGTTTTGATGCCCATGTCGGTCGATGATTACAAAATTACGGTTACTCCGCTTGAGGGGCTTGAGCTCGAGGCTATAGATGGAATATAACGAAGACAGCTTTTTGATGCTTTCCGGCATTCAGCATTTTGCTTTTTGCCGCAGACAGTGGGCGCTTATACATATCGAAAATATATGGGGCGAAAACGAACGCACGGCAGAGGGCAGACTGCTTCACGATAATGCACATGATCCTTACCGCTCCGAATCGCGCGGCGAGGTTGTTATTTCGCGCGCTATGCCGATTTGCTCGCGCACACTCGGCTTGTCCGGCAATTGCGATGTGGTGGAATTCCGCAAAAGCCAAAGCGGAATTCCTTTGAGCGGCAAAAGCGGTCTGTATTCGGTTTACCCGGTGGAGTATAAGCACGGCGCTCCGAAAGAGGATTTGTGCGACGCGGTACAGCTGGCCGCACAGGCTATTTGCCTTGAGGAAATGCTTCTGTGCGAAATACCCGAGGGCGCATTGTATTATTTTGAAACCAAGCACCGCGTCAAGGTTGTATTTGATAACGAGCTGCGTCAAGCTGTGGCAAAATACGCCACGGAAATGCACCAATATTTTGACCGGCGTTATCTTCCGCGCCCAAAACGCACAAAGTCCTGCAATGCCTGTTCGTTGAAAGAGGAATGCCTGCCTCGGCTTGAAGCCATCGGATCGGCAAAAGAGTATAACGACGAAATTTTCGGAGAGAACAACTCATGAAAAAGCTGTTGAATACTTTATATATTACTACTCCCGATGCCTATTTGGCGCTGGACGGCGAAAATGTGACAGTACTGGTTAAAAACGAGGAAAAGGGCAAAAGACCGCTACATCTTTTTGAAAGCATTGTGGTTTTCGGCTATCCGGGCGCGTCGCCGGCGCTTTTGGGCAAATGCGCCGAAATGGGAATTTCGGTGGTATTTCTGACACCGCACGGCAAGTTCCTTTCAAGAAGCATCGGCAAAACCTACGGAAATGTAATTTTGCGCCGCATGCAGTACCGCGCGGCGGACAACGAACAGCTTTCATTGCAAATCGCCAAAAACATGATTTCCGCCAAGCTTTCAAACAGCGCCGCAGTGCTTCGACGCGCTCTCAGCGACCATGCCGAGCGCATTAACGCCGCACCCGTGGAGCAGGCGGTATTGCAAATCAAATCGGCTGTCGCGACGGCATACGGCGCGTCCTCCGCCGACTCACTGCGCGGCATCGAGGGTGAATGTGCAAACCGATATTTTTCCGTGTTTAATGAGCTGATACTTCAGCAAAACGATTTTTTCGAGTTCAATGGCCGCAATCGCCACCCGCCGCTCGACCCGATAAACGCTATGCTGTCGCTGGGCTATTCCTTGATGACCTCTATGTGCGTTTCGGCGCTGGAAAGCGTCGGCCTTGATCCGTATGTCGGCTTCTTTCATACCGAACGCCCCGGGCGTTGCTCGCTGGCGCTGGATTTGCTTGAAGAATTTCGCGCGCCGTTTGTAGATCGCTTCGTTTTGACACTTATAAACAAAAAGGTCGTTTCTGACAGCTCGTTTACTTTCAAAGAAAGCGGCGCAGTGATTTTGACGCAGGACGCTATCAAAGAATTCCTCGGTCAATGGCAAAAGAAAAAATACGAGGAAATCCGCCATCCGTATTTGAAGGAAAAAATTCAATGGGGAATGGTGCCGTTTGCGCAGGCAATGCTGTTGTCTAAGTATATTCGCGGCGATATCGACGATTATCCGCCGTTTGTTTGGAAATGAGGTGGTATATGCTTGTTTTGATTACTTATGATGTTAATACCGTTACCGCCGCCGGTCGAAAACGTCTTGCCAAGGCAGCCAAAATATGCACAAATTACGGACAGCGGGTGCAAAATTCCGTTTTCGAATGCTTGCTCGATAATGCTCAGCTTGTTGTTGTGCGCGATAAACTGCGCAAAGTAATTGACGAAAAAACCGATAGTCTGCGGATATACAATCTCGGCAATTCCTACAACAGTCGCATTGAGCATTACGGCGTCAAGCAGTCCTACGATCCCGGCGATACCATTATTATGTGAGATGCGAATACCGAGCAAACATAAAAACGCGGGCAATTCGCACGGCAAAAAGCGCATAAAAAAGCAGTTGCTCGCCGATACAACTGCTTGGAAAAATAAATTTTTGTGAAATATCGCAAAAATCGGCGTTGCAAAACAGATAAATTTTATCTGTTTTGCTGTCGCTCCCCACACGGGGAGCGTGGATTGAAATAATATGCAGATATTGGGCGAAAAAAGCCAAAGAGTCGCTCCCCACACGGGGAGCGTGGATTGAAATGATA
>CAYWMF010000238.1:0-2995 GCA_964459175.1 uncultured Oscillospiraceae bacterium | reverse complement strand
TTTTCGATGAGGCGCGGGATGATTATGCGCAGGCCGTCGTCGAAGGTTATGGCTATTTTCTTGGTGGCCGCCGAATTGTGTGCGATGACCTCCGGCGCGGTGGAGCAGGAGACAGCCAGCATAAATATTATTGCGGCGAACAAAAGCTTTTTCATATTTGCCTCCGTTACAGCTCGTCTATCAGGCCGAATTCATAGCCCTGAGCCTTGACGGTTTTGATGAATTCGTCCAAAATATCCGCGTTGGTTTTTGAAGTGGGGTGCAGCAGTATGACGGCACCGTTGTGAACGCGGCTCAGCAGAATATTAAGCGCCTTTTCGTACGGCATTTGATTGTCGTTGTCCCAGTCGTGGTACGCCACGCTCCAAAACACCGTTTTGTAGCCCAGCTCGTTTGCCCACTTAAGGTTGTCGGCATTATATTTGCCCTCGGGCGGGCGGTAGAATTTTTTCAGCTCGAAGCCGGTTTTGCCGCTGAAATACTCCTCCATCGACAAAAGCTCCTTTTTGAAATCCTGCTCGGATTTTGCCGACATATCCGGATGACGGCGGGTGTGGTTGCAAATGAGATTGCCGTCCTGTGCAAGGCGCCGTATGAGCTCGGGGTTGGTTTCAACAATATTCGAAAGTATAAAAAACGCGCCGTTGACGCCGTTTTGCTTGAGCGTATCGGCAACGCGGGCGACATTGCCGTTTTCGTAGCCGGCGTCAAAGGTCAAATATATTTTTTTTTCGTCGGCGCCCAGCGCGATGCCGCCGTTTTGCGCCAAAAGCTGCATATCGGGCAAATTGGGGCGGGTGTGGTCCTTTGTGACCTGCGTGTACCAGCTTTGCGCCGACACATTATATATCGCCGCCGCGAGCATAATAATCAATGCCGCGGCCAACAGTTTTCTATTCATTCAGACACCTCTCTAAAATTTTGTCCGCTTATATTATTGCCGTGTAACCTATTTTCATACCGGGAATATAATGATACAGAGGTGATTAAAGGTGGCATGTATCTATCTTAGTCCGTCCGCACAGGAATTCAACCCTTTTCTCAGCGGCGGAACCGAGGAATATTTTGCAAATTTAATTGCGGACGCAATGCAGTCGTATCTCGACGCCTGCCAAATCCGCTACGCGCGCAATCGTCCGTGGATGACGGCGCTCCAGGCCGCCGAAAATGCGAATGTTTTCAATTTTGACGCATATATAGCCATTCACTCGAATTCCGCGCCCGAAAGTCTTGCCGGGCTGTTGAGCGGATGTGATATTTATTACTATCCCACCAGCGTACGCGGCAGGCGCTATGCCGAAATAACCGCCGCGTATTACCGCACGATATACCCGAATCCCACATCGGTAAACACCATCGGACTTGACACACTCATCGAGCTTAACAAAACCCGCGCGCCCGCCATACTCATTGAAACAGGCTATCACGATAACCCGTCCGACGAGGCATGGATAAAAGCGAATATCAAAAATATCGCCCGCGTTTTGGTTCAGGCGACGGCCGCCTTTGTGGGTGTGCCGTTTGTCGAGCCGCCCGATTTCGGCGTGGGCACGGTAGCGACCGACGGCGCGGGGCTCAACATTCGAAGCGCGCCGTCGCAGTCGTCCGACATCATCGCGCGTGCACCGAACGGCGCAACGCTTACAATTACCTGCCGCTGTGGGCTGTGGTATCGCGTCACGCTGGGCGGAGCAACCGGCTTTGCCGCCGCGGCGTACGTTATACCGACAGAAGCCTAATTTTTTTGCTCATCGCTTTGCTTTTTGGAGCGCGGGCATTTATCACGCGCGGCGCAAAACGGAGAATGCAGGCATTCGTAGCCCGAAAAATCCGGCGAGGTACTGCGAAGCACCACGTTTTCGCCGACCTCGGAACAGTAGCGCTCGGTTATTTTTTGACAGCTGTCTTTCATGTCACATCTTCCTTTCGTTATATGCTGTGCTCTTAGTATATGCCGGCGCCGACGCCGCATACACCACCGATAAATGTAAAAAAAGTGTTAATTAAGTCTTCGGGCTATTGCAATTATATTGTGTTTGTGATAAAATGAAATGTAAAAAATTCACACACAGAGTAATTCGCGGTACAACGGGTCGGTCAAATGAGGTTGACTGTGTTTGCCGAACGGGCTCTGTGGTGGTAAAAACCCAAAAAGGAGGACATGTAAAATGTCAGTAATTTCCATGAAACAGCTTCTGGAGGCCGGCGTACATTTCGGTCACCAGACCAGAAGATGGAACCCCAAAATGGCGGAATACATCTTCACCCAGAGAAACGGTATCTATATCATCGACCTTCAAAAGACCGTTAAAAAGGTTGAGGAAGCGTACATGTACGTTCGCGACCTGGCTATGGAGGGCGGCACCATTCTGTTTGTAGGTACCAAGAAGCAGGCTCAGGACGCTATCAAAGAAGAGGCAGAGCGCGCCGGCATGTTCTACGTAAATATGCGTTGGCCGGGCGGTATGCTCACCAACTTCAAGACCATTAAGAAGAGCATTGCACGTCTTAACAATCTTCACAAGCTCGAAGAGGACGGCACCTTCGAAATGCTGCCCAAGAAAGAGGTTACCGCGCTCCGCAAGGAAATGGAAACCCTCGAAAAGAACCTCGGCGGTATCAAGGAAATGCACGATCTTCCCTCGGCAGTGTTCATAGTTGACCCCCGCAAGGAGGCTAACGCCGTTGCCGAAGCAAGAAAGCTGGGCATCCCCGTTGTCGCTATCGTTGACACCAACTGCGACCCCGACGAGGCAGACTATGTAATCCCCGGCAACGATGACGCTATCCGCGCTATCCGCCTTATCGCTTCCGCTATGGCCGACGCCGTTATCGAGGGTCACCAGGGCGAGCAGGGTGTTGCCGAAGAGGCTGAAGAAGCAGCCGAAGAAGCGGCAGACGCCGAATAATCTTATCAGAAAGGAACTACTCAAAATGGCTATAACAGCAAAAGACGTAAACGAACTCAGACAAAAAACCGGTATCGGTATGATGG
>CAYWMF010000237.1:0-3019 GCA_964459175.1 uncultured Oscillospiraceae bacterium | reverse complement strand
ATTTCGCCGAAACGGCATTTACATTGCTGCGGAATGCGGCGGCAGAGTTAAATGCGGCAAATGCCGCGTTATCTGTCACGGTGAATTTTCGCCGATTTCAGATACCGAAATAGCGCTGTTGAGCAATGACGATATTAAAAGCGGCGTGCGGCTGGCTTGTGCGTGCCGCGTCAACGGCGAGGGGAGGGTGTATGTTCAAAGCTCCGATGTCGGCGCTGTCGGATCTGCCGCTTTACGGCGTGACGGAAGTGAATATGCAATTGCTTGCGATATAGGTACCACAACGCTGGCGGTAGCGCTTTGCAAAAACGGCACGGCGCTTGATACCGTTGTATGTGAAAATCCTCAACGCGCGTATGCCGCCGACGTTATCGGTCGCATCGAGTATATAGGCAACAGCGAAAAAAGACTGAACGAGCTGAAAAAAGCCCTTATCGACAGGCTGAATGCCGCAATTGGACAGCTGTGCGCCAAGGCGGAAATAGATTGCCGCACGATAAAAACAGCTGTTTTTGCTGGCAACACCGTGATGCAGTACATTTTTTGCGGTATAAGTCCGTCGCCGTTGGGACAGGCACCTTTCGTCGCCGACGAGCTTTTCGGCGGCATTGTCGAGAATCCCGGTATTGCCGTTTCAACCAATGCCGAAATATACCTTTCTCCTTGCGTTTCGGCGTATATCGGCGGCGATATTACGGCAGGGCTGGCGCTTTGCGGTTTTGAGTCGGGTACCAAGCTGTTTGTTGATATAGGCACCAACGGTGAAATCGCGCTGTATAATAACGGCAAATATTATTTTTGCTCTGCGGCGGCCGGGCCTGCGTTGGAGGGCGCGCATATTAAATGCGGCAGTATCGCCGTAAGCGGTGCGATTTGCGGCGCGAGCTTTGAAAACGGCGAGTTTGTTTGTAAAACTGTGAACGGCACAAAGCCGAAATCATTGTGCGGCTCCGGAATAATAGATGTTATGGCGGCACTTGTCGAAAACGAAATTTGCACAGAAAGCGGTATGCTGGCGGACAGGGAGCTTGTCACCGTTGCGGACGGTGTGGAGTTTACTCAGGCGGATATAAGACAGGTTCAAATGGCTAAGTCCGCTATTGCCGCCGGTATACTCACGCTGTGCGAAAGCTGCGGAATCGGCGAAAATGAGCTTGAAAGCGTGACTGTTGCCGGCAGCTTCGGAAGCAGTATAAATATTTCTTCGGCGCAAAAAATCGGGCTTATACCTTTTAAAAATCCGCGGCTAAACTTTGAAATTGTCGGTAATTCCTCACTCGGCGGCGCGGTGCAAATGACATTTTCCGAAAAAATGCGCCGCAAGGCTGAAATAGTTTCACGCGGTGGCGAATATATCGAGCTTGCCGCAAATCCGTCCTTCAACGAACATTATATGGAGCAAATGTTTTTCTGAAAAGGAAGTCCCTAATGCACTTAAACGCATTAGGGACTTAGCTTTATTTCATGGTTTCCTGCTTGGTCTTTTTATCTACGACATGGCGTGAAGCCAGCTCATTTTTTATATCATCAACCGTAATGCCCATCTCAACCATCAGCACAAGAATGTGATATGCAACGTCGGAAATCTCGAAAATAGTTTCCTCTTTGCTGCCCTTCATGGCGCCGATAACAACCTCGGTGCATTCCTCGCCGACCTTCTTGAGTATCTTTTCTTTGCCCTTTTCAAAAAGGTATGTGGTGTAGGAACCTTCTTTTTTCTCGATTTTTCTGCCCTCTATCAGGCGATAAAGCGCTTCTATCGAAAATTCGGCCTGCGCGTCGTCGTTGTATATCAGATTGTTAAAGCAGCTGTCCGTGCCGAGATGACATGCGGGGCCGTCCTTGATTACCTCGGCAACCAGCGCGTCGTTATCGCAGTCGGAGGTAAGGCGAACAAGATGCTGAACATTGCCGGAATGCTCGCCCTTGCGCCAAAGCACCTGACGGCTTCTGGAAAAAAAGCAGGTGCGCTTTTCTCTAAGCGTGATTTCAAGGCTTTCCTTGTTCATGTATGCCACGGTAAGAACCTTTTTTGTTATAAAATCCTGCACTACGCAGGGAATAAGACCTTTTTCGTCGAATTTAAGTTCCATATTTTAAATCCTCATTTCGATATTATTGTTTTTTAAATAGCTTTTTAAATCCTTGATTGCAATTTGGCGATAGTGAAAAATAGATGCGGCAAGCCCGGCGTCCACGCGCGGAACGGTCTTGAAAAGCGTGACAAAATGCTCCATGCTTCCGGCGCCGCCGCTGGCAATAATGGGTATATTTACGCGCTCGCCGATGGCGCTGAGCATTTCAAGGTCAAAGCCGCCGCGCACACCGTCTGTGTCAATGCTGTTGACAACCAGCTCGCCGGCTCCGCTTTTTTCGCCGAATTCCGCCCATTCCAGCGCGTCAATACCGGTGTTTTCACGGCCGCCCTTGGCAAATACCGTGAATTTTCCGTCCACGCGTTTAACGTCCATCGACAATACAACACACTGATTGCCGTATTTTTTTGCCGCCGCCGATATCAGCGACGGATTTTTTATTGCGCCGGAATTTACGCTGACCTTGTCGGCGCCGCATTTCAAAACGCGATCAAAATCGTCGGTCGTGTTTATACTGCCGCCGACCGTCAGCGGTATGAATATTTCGGAGGCGACCCTTTTGAGCACATCGACAAACAGACCGCGTCCCTCGACACTGGCGGTTATATCGTAAAACACCAGCTCGTCGGCTCCGGCGGCGTTGTAAAAGCGCGCCAGCTCGACCGGATCCTCAACGTCCTTTATGCCCTCGAAGTTTGTTCCCTTGACAACTCTGCCGTTGCGCACGTCAAGGCAAGGGATAATTCTTTTTGTAATCATGACAGATTCCTTTATTTTGCAATTTCAATTACTTTTTTCAAATCAAGCTTGTTTTCGTATATCGCCTTGCCGACAATGGCACCGTGAATGCCCATGGCTTTAAGCTGTGTAATTTCGCTTTCGAACGATATACCGCCCGAGGCTATTATGTCAAGCCCTTTTAT
>CAYWMF010000236.1:0-3029 GCA_964459175.1 uncultured Oscillospiraceae bacterium | reverse complement strand
AAATTATGCAATTGCGAAAAGGGAGGGAAGCCATGGCAGTTCGAAAAAACGCTACCTATAAAATCGTTGCCGATTCCGGAGGCAACCGTTATAAATTTTACTGTGATTTATCGGGTGCTCATATCTGCACCACAAAGCCGTATCGCGCTGACAGTCCGGAAAAGGAGCTTAAGCTTGCCTGGGAAAACGAAGGGAAAAAATATTTCAATCTGTGTCACAAGTGCGGTAAATGGGTTATCTCCGCCGTATACAACCCCGAAGTATTTGAATGTACCGACTGTGCTCCCTTTGAATATGAAACGAAATACTGCAAGTTCTGCGGTGCACGGGTGGATGCGGATGTCCGCTTTTGCCCCAGCTGTAAACGAACATTGCATTACGAGGGAGGCAGATAAATATGACAATAAAAACAAAGCTTAACTTGCTCGAGCAGTGCGGCTTCGGTCCGAATGTGATGAAGCGAACAAAGGTTTGCCCGCATTGCGGCGAATTGCTTTCGCAAAATCGCAAGGTTTGCCCCGAATGCGGTATGCGCCTACTCGGCAAAACACTTTACGACCGTTATCAGGAGCACCATTTGTGCTGTGACAAATGCAAAACCGTGCTTGCCTCCGACTCATGCTTTTGCCCGCATTGCGGACGTCCGCTTTATTTAAAAAAGAGTCAAGCCTCACCAATATCGCAAGCAGAGCAAAAATAAAAATTTCAATTAATCAAAAGCTCTTTTCAGGAAGAATACGACAATAAAAACTAATAATATCACTCAAGGGAGGTATGAAAATGCGACGCGCAAGGCACAGCGGTGGCTTTATATTATGCCTTTTGCCGAACATGCTGTTTAATTCCGACGGCCTTATTCCCGCCGCAATTTTGTTAGCGCTGCATTTTATATTTGATATTTCCCTTTGGTGGTCGGCGGCAGCAGCAGCCGTGTGGCTAATCGGAATAATAGCTTGGACGGCTTTTATAGGCTGGGCAAACAGTTGCTCAAACACGCCCGATAAGCCGAAGCAAAACAAAAATCCATATTCTGCCACAAATAATCAGTACAGTATTCCGAAAGGATCAGGCAACCATGAAAAACCTTAAAAAATTAACGCTTTTACATTCCAACGACATGCACGGCGATTTTCTTGCCGAAAAAATAAAAGACGATCTGGTCGGCGGTGTATCACTTTTGTCCGGATATGTCAACAAAGTAAGACAGGAAGAAAAGAATGTGATCTATGCCGTTGCCGGCGATATGTTCCGCGGGTCAATCATAGATTCGGAATTCAAGGGAATATCCACTATCAACATTATGAACCTTTTGGGGCCGGACGTTGTAACTGTCGGCAACCATGAAGTGGACTATGGCCTTTCACACCTGCTTTTCTTGGAAAAATGTGCGAATTTTCCTATAATTAACGCAAATTTCCACATAAAGAACAATCGCAAGCGCATGTTTAAGCCTTATTACATTGCAAATATCGACGGCATGAAAATTCTGTTTATCGGGATTATCACCGATGATGTGCTTTCGCAAACCAAGGCAGATAATAATATCGGCGCGTTTGTCGATATCGCCGAGGCGGCGGAAGAGGTAGGAAATATCTGTAATGCATACAACGCCGTTGATATTGATTTTACCGTTCTTTTGACTCACATAGGCTTTGAAGAGGATAAAAAGCTCGCCGCAATTCTCGACCCGGCCTGGGGCGTAGATATTATCGTGGGCGGTCACTCTCACACATTTATCACCGAGCCGGCAAAGGTGAATGATATTTATATCGTTCAAGCGGGAACCGGAACCGATCAAATCGGTAGGTTTGATATAATAATCGACACCGACCGAAACTGCATCGACAGCTTCAAATGGCAATCGATTTCCATTAACGCATCAACCTGTCCCCGCGACCATGAAATCGAGGATTACATTCTTCATTATAAAAATCAAACAGATCAAAAGTATGAAAGAATCGTAACTCGTCTCACTCATGAACTTACCCATCCGGCGCGCAACCGTGAAACCGCATTGGGCAATTTGTTTGCCGATATTTTAAAGGATTCTTTCGGCATAGACCTTATGTTCATGGGCTCCGGAGCAATACGCAACGAAAAGCTCGGTCCCGTGATCCGTTATGCGGATCTGTGCGAGTGTCTGCCGTACGACGATGCGGTATACATGCTGACCGTGACAGGGGCTCAGCTTAAACGTATGCTGACCTATGTTATGAGGGACGAAGCATTTCAAGGCGACCACACGGAATTTTATCAATTTTCCTACGGCATTCATATGCTGTGGTCCAGAACCGCTCAGCGCTTTGAAGAATTGAGCTTGAACGGAAAGCCGCTGGAGCCCGAACGGCTGTACACCATCGCGCTTCCCAACTTTCACTACCAAAGCTTGCACGAATTTCTCAACATTACCCTGGAAGAGATAGAGAAAAATGCCAAAACCCGCGTTTTGGCCACCTCTTACCGCGATGTCATAGAGGAATATTTGATGAATCACCCTCATCTTACTCGCGAAGTAGAGGGACGACTCGTGGTAATCTGATACATTTACAAAAACTTGTCATTCTGCCGACATTTCGTCGGTAAATATAAAATGAAACGAAAGGAGTCTTATTATGGGACTTATTAAAGCAGGAATCGGAGCACTCGGCGGTACTCTTGCCGATCAGTGGAAGGAATTTTTCTATTGTGAAGCATTACCGAAAGATGTGCTTATGAGAAAAGGCGAAAAACGCATAAGCGGCAGATCCTCCAACACAAAAGCCAATGACAATATTATCACCAACGGATCAGGAATTGCCGTTGCCGACGGACAATGTATGATCATTGTCGAGCAGGGCAAAATTGTCGAAGTCTGTGCGGAGCCCGGCGAATTTACATACGACAGCTCAACCGAGCCCTCGATTTTTTCGGGTAACCTGGGCGACGGCATAAAGCAGACTTTTAAAACAATAGGCAAAAGATTTACCTACGGCGGCGATACCGGTAAGGATCAACGAGTTTATTATTTCAACACCAAGGAGCTTATCGAC
>CAYWMF010000235.1:0-3031 GCA_964459175.1 uncultured Oscillospiraceae bacterium | reverse complement strand
GCGTGAAAGAATCTGTATAACACGCTGCATTTCGTTGTCACGGCCGATAATCGGGTCAAGCTTGGAATCCTTTGCCATTTTAGTAAGGTCGCGGCCGTACTGATTGAGGGTGGGTGTGCCCTTGTCGCCGCCGCTTTGCTCACGGCGTGCGCCGCTCGGCGCCGCCTCGAAGCCCTCGGAATTGTCGCCGCTCATGCTCTCCATGTACTCGATAAGCTCGCTGTGTATTGCCGTCGGATCGGCGCCCAGCGATGCAAGTATGCGCGCGCCGACGCTATCCTGCATTTTTATGAGTGATAACAGCAAGTGCTCCGTTCCGGCCAAATTCTGGCGGTAGCGGCGGGATTCGTAGTAGGCGTTTTGGATAATCGCCTTGGTGCGCGCCGTCATTTCACTTGCGGTGACGTTGCTGCGCTCGCCCGTGCCGCATACCTTTACAACCTGATCCCGCGCCGCGTCAAAGCTTATGCCCTGCTTTTCGAGTATGCTTTGAGCGACACAGCCCTTTTCGGACAAAAGTCCGAGCAATATATGTTCACTGCCGATATAGGTATGCCCCAGCTCCGAGGCCAAATTTTGGGAAGCGTTAAGCGCCTTTTCGGCTCTTTCGGTAAATTTGTTGTTCATAAAATCACTCCCTGAAGATTTTTTTCATATTCTCCGCGCGGTGCATACGGCGTGTAAAGCCGTCGGTAACATCGCGATTGTCCGCCATGATTGTGGCGGTCAGAAGCGTTGATAAGGTGGAATACAGCGCTTCGGGTGTGGTATCCTTGATAATGCCGCAGGTAATGCCGATTGCAAGGTCGGAAAGGATATCGAAATATTCGTCCTCGCTCATCAGCCGCGCGCTCTTTGCGATTGCGGCAGAACGCAAAACCTTGTCCTCGATTTGTATCGGCGACTTTTCGCAAACGGCCTTGCGCGCCTTTATCTCGCTGTCAACTATGCGCACAATAACCTTTTTGAGATTTTCGATAATTTCGGTTTCGCTCTTGCCCTCGGAAAGCATGTTGGAAATTTGGTATATACTACCCTTGGCTTGGCTGCCCTCGCCGTACATTCCGCGTATCGTAAAGCCCAATCCGGAAAGCGAGTTGGCAAGAGAATTAAGCTCGTTGGTTCGGGCAAGCGCCGGCAAATGAAGCATTACCGACGCGCGCATCGCACAGCCCAAATTCGTCGGGCAAGCGGTAAGATATCCCAATTGCGCATCAAAGGCGTATTTCATCTGCTCGTCAATAAAGTCGTCAACGCGATTTGCATTTTCAAACGCCTTGTCAAGCTCAAAGCCCGGCACGACGCTTTGTATGCGCAGGGTGTCCTCCTCGTTGACCATTATGGTGATGTTCTGACCAGTGATAAGCTCGCGACCGTCGCCGGAGGCGGCAAATTCACGGCTGATAATGTGCTTCTCAACCAGCGAGGCGCGCTCCGGCTCGCTCATTTTGTCGTAATGCGCAATACCGAAGCTCTTGTTCGGCGCAAAAACGGCGCGCACCTTTTCGCAGATTTCTTTTTTCTGCGCGGCACTGGTACGGTTGGGGAACGGATAGTCGGCAAAATTCCTTGCAAGTCTAATGCGCGAGGAAATTATTACGTCCTTCATATTATTCACCCTCCTTTTGCGTGTTAATCAGCTTTATACGATCTCTCAGCTCGGCGGCCTTTTCATAATCCTCGGCGGCAACCGCGTCTGCCAGCTGAGCACGAAGCTTTTCAAGCTCGTTTTCCGGCTTTACCGGAACGGTTTTAGGCGTTTTTCCACGGTGGAACAGCCCGCCGTGAAGCTTTTTGAGCGAAGGCTCGGCCTCGTTTTTAAAGGTGGCGTAGCATTCCGCACAGCCGAATTTCGAGCTGTCGCAAATCTGGCGGAAGCTTGCTCCGCAGACCGGGCAACGCTTGATTTCGGGGATCGCGGCGTTACTGCCGAAGAAGAACGGGCTGAAAAAGCTTGAAAGGTCGTCGAAATGCGGCACGCTTATTTTGGCGTCCTGTTTAGCGGCGCAATCGGCGCACAGCGCGGTGGTTTGGACATTACCGTTTATGTTGGTTTTTACAAAGTAAGTTGCGGGTTTTCCGCAGTTTTGGCATTTATACATATAAATCACTCCTTGATTAAAATCAGTATTGCGTTTTTGAAAAGCCCCGCGCGCACCTTGTTGCGGCTTTCGCGCGGTACGCCGTCCAGCGACGAATCGGACAGCATAATGTTTATCAGCGATGCTTCGCGCTTGGTGATAATCTCCTTGTCGAGCAGGTTCACGATGAACGCCTTGGCGGTGTCGTGGTCGATGCTGTCGCCGATGGCGTTGTAAAAATGCATCAGGTAGGTGTTGCGATCCATTTTGACCTTGGTGATTTTGAGATAGCCGCCGCCGCCTCTGCGGCTTTCGACTATATATCCGCGCTCCGGCGTGAAGCGCGAGGTGATAACGTAGTTGATTTGGCTCGGAACACAGCCCGCGCGGCTTGCCAGCTCGTTTCGGCCGATTTCCAGCGTGCCGTCGTTCTGCTCCAACAGCTCGCTTATCATTTGTGCCACTATATCGGATATTAGCATATCGGAATATCAAGCTCCTTTATTTGATTTTGACTGTCTTTGACTTTCAACAGTTATATTATATCGCGTTTTTTATCAAAAGTCAAAGTTAGTCAAAGTCAAGTATCGGTGTTTACGGCGGCTTACGCGGCGTTTTTGCCCGATTAGCTCGCTTAATCTCATTTTTTCAAGCTTTTTTGTCTTTTTAATTGACTTTATGCCGGTAATATGCTATAATATTTTTAAAGCTTGCACACAGCAAATGAATGCTGCGCCGTTATAACAATTTCGCAATAAATGTAGATTTTGCAATCCCTCAGTCAGACAGCAAGCATTTGAAAAATGTTGCCCCTACGAGGGGAAGGCTTCAAGAGAGGCAACCGGCGTATCAAGGAGAGACTACCGTTTTTGAAGGCTCCCCTGTGTACGCGACTATCGTCGCTAAGGGTTGAGCATATTTCATATGCTCGCTGTCACACGGAGTGTGAC
>CAYWMF010000234.1:0-3048 GCA_964459175.1 uncultured Oscillospiraceae bacterium | reverse complement strand
TTGAAAGAAAATGTTATTATCGGTAAGCTTATTCCCGCCGGTACCGGTATGCAGATTTATCGCGATATAGAAGTCGAAAGCCAGCAGCAAATGCAGACCGAATTCAGCTATTAATTAAAAACGCGGCGGCATATTGCGCTTTTTGATATGCCGTCGTGATTCGAAATATATCTAAAGTGATTTTATATAGCACTAATTGACTTTGTCAATAAATGATAAATAAATTTCACGTAATCGCATTTAATTTTGTGCATAACGGAGAAATTTCAACATGATTATTATAGCTATTGACAAAGCTGATGATTTGTTGTATAATATTACGGTATGAATGCGCACTTTGTTGTCAGAAAGGATAAATTTAAGTGAGTAATTCTGATTTAAGCGCCTTAAAGGTTAAGCTTAAGGACGGCAGAGCGATCGGATTTAATCAGTCGAAAAAGCTCATAAAGTCCGGCTTTGCCGAAACTGTTTGCATCGCGTGCGATGCGGACGGTTTTATACGCGATGAAATTAAGGCTCTTTGTCATGCCCACGGCGTTGCTACGGACGAGTCCAAAACAATGGTTGCAATGGGGCAGATATGCGGCATAGATGTGGGTTGCGCAGTATATGCCGTGTGTAAAATTCGATAGAAAGCGGTTTATCTTTTTCCGCTGTCTATATAAATATTATTTTATAAGGAGGTGCGGTATGCCAACCTTTAACCAATTAGTAAGACATGGCCGTGAGAAGGTTACTTACAAGTCCAAGTCTCCGGCACTTCAGGTAGGTCTTAACACACTCAAGAAGACAGAAACCGATTTGTCC
Organism: uncultured Oscillospiraceae bacterium; assembly: GCA_964459175.1. Taxonomy (GTDB): domain Bacteria; phylum Bacillota; class Clostridia; order Oscillospirales; family SIG627; genus SIG627. The sequence continues at coordinate 2,241 of CAYWMF010000234.1, read as the reverse complement.
AGCCCGCAAAAAAGAGGCGTTTGCACAAGAGTTTACACCAAAACTCCCAAGAAGCCTAACTCGGCTCTGCGTAAAGTTGCACGTGTAAGACTTACTAACGGTGCGGAAGTAATTTCCTATATTCCCGGCATCGGTCATAACCTTCAGGAGCACTCTGTCGTAATGATCAGAGGCGGAAGAGTTAAGGACCTCCCCGGTGTACGTTACCACATTATCCGTGGTATTCTTGATACCCAGGGTGTTGCTAACCGTAAGCAGTCTCGTTCCAAGTACGGCGCAAAGAAGTAAGATTTAATCTTATGGCATAATCGCGGAAAATAATGCTTTGCGGCTTTATTATAATATTTATATAGATAAAGTTTGACAGAGCGCTTACGGGCTTTGTGCCCGAGTACCCGTGATTTCATTATTTTATGAAGGAGGGAAGTTCAGTGCCAAGAAGAGGTCAAATTTCAAAAAGAGACGTATTACCGGATCCGCTTTATAATTCGAAGGTGGTTACCAAGCTCATCAACAATATAATGCTGGACGGTAAAAAGGGTGTTGCACAGACAATAGTATATGATGCTTTTGATATAATCAAAGAGAAAACCGGTGAAAATCCGCTGGAGGTATTCCAGAAAGCTCTTGAGAATATTATGCCTGTGCTGGAAGTAAAGGCACGTCGTTTCGGCGGTTCGACTTACCAGGTTCCTATGGAAGTCCGTCCCGAAAGACGTCAGACTCTCGGCTTGCGTTGGCTCATCACTTATTCCAGAGCCCGCGGCGAAAAGAGAATGGCAGAGCGTCTTGCGGCAGAAATCATCGACGCTACCAACAATCTCGGTTCCGCTGTCAAAAAGAGAGAAGATACGCATAAGATGGCTGAAGCTAACAAGGCTTTCGCACATTACAGATGGTAAAATATTGATAAATTTCTATTTATCGCTTGAGAGGAGAAACGTTAATGCCCAGAGAATACCCGCTTGAACGAGTCAGAAATATCGGTATAATGGCTCACATTGACGCTGGTAAAACGACAACTACTGAAAGAATTCTATTTTATACAGGAAAGACTCACAGACTCGGTGAAACGCATGAAGGCGCGGCTACCATGGACTGGATGGAGCAAGAGCAGGAGAGAGGTATTACAATAACTTCCGCTGCGACAACCTGTTTTTGGAAGAATCATCGCATAAATATCATTGACACTCCCGGCCACGTTGACTTTACTGTTGAAGTTGAACGTTCGCTTCGTGTACTGGACGGTTCCGTAACCGTATTCTGCGCAAAGGGCGGCGTTGAGCCCCAGTCCGAGACTGTTTGGCGTCAAGCTGACAAGTACGGCGTACCCCGTATGTGCTATGTCAACAAGATGGATATTATGGGTGCTAACTTCTACCGCGTCGTGTCCATGATCAAGGACAGACTTAAGGCTAATCCTGTGCCGATTCAGCTTCCTATAGGTGCTGAGGATACCTTCGTAGGTATCATTGACCTTGTAAAGATGAAGGCTTATATTTATCAGAACGACCTCGGTACCGATATTTTGGAAACCGAAATCCCTGATGATATGAAGGATAAGGCTGATGAGTATCATACCGCAATGCTGGAAAGCCTTGCGGAAACCGATGAAAATCTTCTCGAAAAATATCTCGGCGGTGAGGAGCTCACTATCGAGGAAATCAAGGCTGCCATCCGTACAGCTACTCTTGCCAATAAGATTGTTCCCGTTTCCTGCGGCACATCTTATAAAAACAAGGGCGTACAGATGCTGCTCGACGATATCGTTGAGTACATGCCTTCGCCTCTTGATATTCCGCATATCAGAGGTATCAACCAGAAAACCGGCGAGGAAGAAGAAAGAATTACCGGCGATGACCAGCCTTTCTCCGCACTCGCATTCAAAATCGCAACCGACCCGTTCGTTGGCAGATTGTGCTTCGTAAGAGTTTACTCCGGTAAAATTCAAGCCGGCGCAACCGTTTACAACGCCAACAAGGACGGCAGAGAGCGTCTGGGACGTATCGTGCTTATGCACGCTAACCACCGCGAGGACGTTGATGAAATTTGCGCAGGTGATATAGCCGCAGTCGTCGGTATCAAGAATACCACAACCGGTGATACACTTTGCGACGAAAATAATCCTATTATCCTCGAGTCGATGGAATTCCCGGATCCCGTTATCCGTGTTGCAATCGAGCCGAAAACCAAAGCAGGTCAGGAAAAAATGGGTATCGCTCTGTCCAAGCTGGCAGAAGA
>CAYWMF010000233.1:0-3049 GCA_964459175.1 uncultured Oscillospiraceae bacterium | reverse complement strand
GGGTATATTGAGCGCGCCTCTGGTACGCTCACGACAGCCCATCGCCAGAATAACCGCGCCGGCCTTTACAGTTTTGAGCCCCTCAGAGCAAACATAGCTGACATCTCTGTTATCTGAAATATCGACCACCATGCTGTTGAGCGTGTAGGGTATCTTATATTCGTTCACTTTGTCTATGTAACGTGCGGCATATTCCGGGCCGGTCAGCTCCTCGCCGAACATATGCAGTCCAAAGCCGGCATGAATACATTGATTAAGTATTCCGCCCAGTTCGCGGTCGCGCTCGATTATAAGTATATCGTCCGCGGAAATTCCCATTTCATAAGCCTTGCAGGCCGCCGCAAGACCGGCAGGTCCGCCGCCGATTATAACAATTTTCTTTTCCATTATACCGTTTTCCTCTCTATTTCTTGGTCTTTTCGGTGAGTATATAGGAGTTTCCGCCGTTCTTGGTCACTTTTTCCAGCGGAATTCCCAGCTCGCGCGCTATGATTTTGCAAACCTTCGGTGAACAGAAACCGCCCTGACAGCGTCCCATGCCCGCGCGTGTACGGCGTTTCACACCGTCAATCGTATATGCACCGGCATTGCGATGAATTGCGGAAACGATTTCAGCCTCGGTGATCTGCTCACAGCGGCAAATTATGTTGCCGTACAACGGATTTTCGGCAATCATGGCGTTGCGTTCCTCGTTATTCATATCGCGGAAACGGTTCATCTTTTTGCGGAAAGGATTGAAGTCGGCATTCACGTTCAGCTCAAGCCCCATATGCTCCAGCTGTTCAACCAAATATTTTCCCATTGCGACACTGCTTGCAAAGCCGGGGGATTCGATTCCCGCCGCGTGGAGCAAGCCGGACATATGCTTTGACGGCTCGACGATGAAATCCTTGGTAGAGGACGATGGACGAACACCGGCAAAGGAAGTAATAACGGAGCGTGTATTTATGGTAGGAATAAGACGCTGTGCACCTTTAAGTATTTCGTCGAGGCCCTCGCTTGTAACGGAGGTGTCGCTCTTATCCGCCACTCTGTGCGAATTGGGGCCGATTATGACATTGTCGTCCACCGTTCTCGAAAACAGTATGCCCTTTCCCTTTTCGCTGGGAAGCGTAAACAGAATTGTGTTCGGCTTAACGGGAAAGTTCTTATCGCCTATCATGTATTCGCCGCGGTTCGGTATAACCTCGAAATGGTCATCGCCCGCCATTTTTGCGATTTCTTCGCTGTACACACCGGCACAGTTGACAACAAAGCGCGCCTTTATTTCGCGTTTGGCGTCCTTATCGAATATTGAAATCCCCTCATCGGTCTTCTTGAGCGAGCAAACCTCGAATTCTCTTATCAGCTCGGCACCGTTGTCGGCGGCGTTCTCAGCCGCGGCAATGGTCATTTCGTACGGACAGGTAATTCCGGCGGTCGGCGCATACAGCGCGGCGATAGCGTTATCGGTAAGGCAGGGCTCCAGCTTGTGAAGCTCATCCTTTTCGATAATTCTCAGCTCACGCACACCGTTGGTTTTGCCGCGCTTATAGAGTTTTTCGAGGTGCGGTCTTTCGGATTCGTCAAAAATCACGACGAGCGAGCCCACTTTTTTAATATGGACATCAAGCTCCTTTGCGGCGCGATACATCATATCGCATCCGGGCACGTTAAGCTTGGCCTTGAGTGTTCCCTCCTCCGCGTCAAAGCCCGCGTGGACAATTGCGGAATTTGCCTTGCTGGCACCGCAGGCAAAATCACTGCTTTTTTCAAGGAGAACGGTTTTCAGCTTATACCGCGCAAGCTCGCGCAGCAGCATACAGCCCGTAACTCCACCGCCGATAACGGCTACATCATACAACATATCTTTATCCTTTCAAAAAGTTATTGTAAAACAAAAAGCCGCAACCATAAATGCAAGCCTGCCGCATAACGGAAACTCACATTTATAATTACGACTCAAATTCTCTGAAATATATTATAATCTCGTTTTCGAAATTTGTCAATAGCTTTTTCAAAAATTCGTCAATTTTTTCAAAAACTCTCGCAAAAATCGGGCATAAAAACATTTATAAAAAATTTTTTCAACTTTTTTTGCAAAACCCCTTGACAAATTCGAAAAAATGAGTATAATATATATCGTTGCCAACAACGACATGCGAGAGTGGCGGAACTGGCAGACGCGCACGTTTGAGGGGCGTGTGATTTATTCGTACGGGTTCAAGTCCCGTTTCTCGCATTAATGCAGACTTCTTTGAAGTCTGCATTTTTCTTTTCCCTAAAACGGCCGTAAAACGAGCGCACCACATTGTTTACGCGGTGCGCTCTGACCGTCGAAAAAGTCGTGAGAGCGCGTGAATAAGTTTTTTAGAAAACAATAGGCAATATAAAAGTTCTTGTTTCTTTAATTGTGCGCAATACATCGAATATTGCGCACAATTACACGCTTTTTGCCGAAGCGAGTCTTATCGTACCATTGTACGCCGACAGACTTGCTTCATCAAAATCTCCCTGCCTTTTCGAAAGTCCGGCAGTGTGTCGATTTTATCGACACACTGAGCGCACCACATTGTTTACGCGGTGCGCTCATTTTATCTTTTCAGTACCGCCGAAGCGACGCGGCACAAAACATATGCAATTATATCCGCCGCCACTATCGTCGGGCCGACCGGCGTTGCGGCAAGTATAGATATTATAATTCCGCTCGCCGCGCAGATTACCGACACAACCGCCGAAAAAATCGTCACCGATTTAAAGCTGTTAAAAAGGCTCATTGCCGCCAGCGCCGGGAACACCAATAATGCCGACACCAAAAGCGAGCCCACCAAATTCATGGCAAGCACGACAATCACGGCTATAATCACGGCGATAAAGAGATTATATGCGTCGGTTTTCACACCGGCGGATTTGGCAAAGCTTTCGTCAAAGGTCACAGCAAACAGCTTATTATAAAACAGCACAAACAGAGCAATAACCGCCACAGACAGGCCAACGCATAACAGCACCTTTGCGCGCGTAAGTGTCAAAATCGAGCTGGAGCCGAAAAGCGTACTGCACACATCACCGC
>CAYWMF010000232.1:0-3049 GCA_964459175.1 uncultured Oscillospiraceae bacterium | reverse complement strand
ACATTACCCTAAGGGTATGGTTTATAATATATTAAAGATGTGAGGTGAAGCGGATTGAAAATAAGCGAAGTGGAAAAAATGACAGGGCTTACCGCGAAAGCGATACGGCTGTACGAGGAAAAGGGGCTTATAAGCGTGGTGCGCAGGGACAATTCCTACCGCGACTACGGCGACGAGGTCATTGATAAACTTAAATTTATACGAACTTTAAGGGAAATGGGCGTTCCTCTGGCACAGATATGCCTGCATTTCAACGGCGTTATTACTCTTGAGGAGCTGCTCAACAACCGAAAGGCCGAAATGGAAAAGGAAAACATATTTCATCAAGAAAATTACAATAAGTGCGTGGATTTTCTACGTCAATTACAGCCGGGCGGCACAGCTGTTGATGAAGCCGCGGCCGTGAACCCGACAAACGTGCTTTTGGGCATAGACATAGGCACAACCACTATCAGCGCGGTGATTATGACTTATACCGTCGGCGAGGTGCTCGAAACCTATACTCTGCCCGGCGCCGCGAACATGGCGAAAAGCGCCGATTTTGCGGAATATGACGCCGAATGGATACTAACAAAGGCCAAGCGCATTATAGATTATCTCATCAAAATATATCCGAATATAAAATCTATCGGTATCACCGGGCAAATGCACGGCATGCTTTACATATCAAAGGACGGCAGGGCGGTTTCACCGTTTTATAACTGGCAGGACGGCCGCGCAAACCGAAAGCTTTCGCAGGGGCGGACATATTGTGAAGAAATATTCAGCCGCACCGGATATATATGCAATTCCGGCTATGCCTTTGCCACAATGTTTTACAATGCGCAAAACTGCCTTGAGCCCGAGGAAGCGGTAAGCTTTTGCAGTATAATGGATTACATAGCGATGCGCTTGACCGACAATAAAGCCCCGACGGTTCACCCCTCCAACGCCGCGTCGTTCGGACTGTACGACATCAAAAACGGCTGTTTTGACCTCAATGCGGTGGAAAAGCTGGGGCTTTCGCGCTTTTCAATGCCCGATATTGCAAAGGATTCGGACATTGCGGGGCATTATAAAAATATCCCGGTAAGTGTTCCGATCGGCGACAATGCGGCAAGCTTTTTCGGCAGTATAAAAGCCGAAAAGACAAGCGCGCTGGTGAATTTCGGCACCGGAAGCCAGGTTTCGATTGTTGCGGACAAATTCCAAAGCGTCAAAAACGGGCTTGAAATACGGCCCTACCTGTTCGGAAAATATCTGATTTGCGGCTCGGCGCTGTGCGGCGGTAAGGCGTATGCCGTTACGGAAAAATTCTTCGCCGAGTACGTAAAGGAAATAATGCCGAATTCCGGCTCGCAATACGAAATAATGAACCGCTTGGCGCAAAGGGCATACGACGAAAATCGGCCGTTGTCCGTGTCAACGCTGTTTTGCGGCACACGGCAAAATCCGTTTTTGCGCGGCTCGATATCCGATATTGATGACGTGAATTTTACGCCGGGCAATTTGATTTTGGGTGTGCTGTGCGGCATGACTGACGAACTGAAGCAATATTTCGATTGCATGAACCACGCCGATATAAATCATATTACGGCGTCGGGCAACGCAGTCAAGAAGAACGCGGTTTTGCAAAAACTGATCGGCGATATTTTCGAAACCGGGGTCTACCTAACCAACAGCAACGAGGAAGCGGCAATCGGCTGTGCGTTGTATGGCGGGGTTGTAAATGCGCTGATTAATTTATCCGATGCAAAAAAAATAATCGTGGAGGAAACAAAAAATGATTAAGGATAGCTTTTGCATTAAATTCACAATCAGTAAAAACGGCGAGCTTTTTTGCGCAAAAAACAACGCTCAAACGGTAATGAGCTGTACTTTTGACGGTCAAACGCTGGATTTTCGGATATTATACGATTTTAAGGCGGATACGCCGCTGCACCTTACAAGCGCCGCAATGCACGGCGACAAAATAGCCGTCAATATTCTTGCCTACAGAATAGAGCTGTATGTCGGCGGGGCTTTGACGGACGAGGAATGGCCGTGCGGAAAGCATTTTGTCACCGATTCGGCACAGATAACCGACGATTGCGGCTTGAACATATGCGACCCGATTGAGCCGAAAAAGCAAGAGCCGTGCGTTATTTCGTCCTTCGACAATGCCGAGGGCTGGAAACCCGAGGGCGGCGTATTTGTCGGCGATTGTATGCCGTATGTGCACGAGGGGCGCTATCATGTATTGTATCTCAAGGATCGCCATCATCACCACAGCAAATGGCGGCTCGGCGCGCACCAATGGAGTCACATTTCAACCGACGACTTCAAGCGCTGGGATATCCACCCCATGGCGGTGGAAATCGACGACCCGAACGAGGGCTCGATTTGCACCGGATCATGGATTTGCGACGGCGCAAAGCAATATCTTTTTTACACTGTAAGAGCCTGCGACGGCAGTCCCGCCCAAATTCGCCGCTCGGTTTCGACCGACGGCTGCCATTTCGAAAAAGACAAGGATTTTTGCTTCACATTGAGCGATAAATACACCGCGCCGTCCGCACGCGACCCCAAAATCGTCAAGGACGGCGACGGCGTATACCACATGATTTTGACAACAACCCTAACAAAAGAAAAAAAGGGCTGTCTTGCTCATCTGACATCAAAGGACTTGACCGTATGGCGCCAATCCGAGAGGGAGCTTTTTGTCGCCGAGACGGTAAACGAGCCGGAATGCCCGGATTATTTCCGCAAGGACGGCTATTATTATCTTGTTTACAGCCTGTGCGCGAAAGGATATTATCTGTATTCGACCGAGCCGTTTTCCGGCTGGAAAGCGCCGAAAAACCCGATTATTCCCTGTAAAAGCGTCCCGAAAGCCGGCATTTGGAACGACCGTATCATTTTCACCGGCTTTGACGGCGGCGGTGTTTACGGCGGCACAATGACCTTTTTGGAGGCATTCGTCCGCCCCGACGGCGAGCTTGCGTTTGAAAAATGAAATGACTACGCCATTATAATAATGCGCATTGCGAATTAGAGAAGCGCCAACGGCGCTTCAAAGGCTTCAGAGGAG
>CAYWMF010000231.1:0-3061 GCA_964459175.1 uncultured Oscillospiraceae bacterium | reverse complement strand
AGGATATTGACACATTTATGGAAGAAGTAAAAGCTTTGATGAAAAATAAAAAATAATTTGAAAATCGGCTGATATATTCAGTCGATTTTCTGCGGAATGGGAGTGCCTTGCATGAAATTGGCAAGCATGAACGCCGTTATACGGCCTCATTTCGCGGCATACGGCGCATTTTATGCGGTAAAACGGGCATATTATTTTTGTCGCGCCGTTTTGCTTGTATATTCGAAAAAATACATATCTGTGGAACAAAATCCCGCCAAAGCAGTCTTAATAATGTGACGTTTTGAAAGGTTGAACAAGTGTGTATTATCGTTTGCAAGCTTTTTATAATATTTGAAAAATAAAAGAAAGGCAATTTTAATATGTTATTTTCATCCAACCCGTTTTTGTTTTTCTTTCTGCCGATAGTACTTGTTTTGTACTATGCGGTGTTCCGCAATTTCAAAAGCATGACGCCGCGCAACGTGTTTTTGTTTATCGCAAGCCTGTTTTTCTATGCCTGGGGCGAAAAGGTATTCGTTTTTGTATTGCTGGGTTCGATACTCGCTAACTGGTTTTTCGGACTTTTGGTGGACAAATACCGCGAAAAAAAGAAGATTGCGTATCTTGTTATCACGCTTTCCTGTATATTTAACCTTGCAATAATATTCGTGGGCAAATATCTTGTATTCGTCATGACAAATATCAACGCGCTGTTTAAAACGAGCCTTCCGGTGCCGAATATAGCTTTGCCTATCGGTATTTCGTTTTTCACGTTTCAGGCGCTTTCCTACGTCATAGATATTTACCGCCAAAACGGCGAGGTGCAGAAAAATCCGCTTAATGTGGGCTTATATATCACCTTTTTCCCTCAGCTTATCGCCGGTCCGATTGTGCGCTATGAAACCGTTGCGTATCAGATAAACCACCGCGTGGAAACGGTGGATGATTTTTCAAAGGGCGTTTGCCGCTTTATTGTCGGCCTCGCCAAAAAGGTACTTATTGCCAACAATATGGCTATTATCGCCGACGCCGTTTTCGGTGTGCAGGATATGGCTGCGGCTACCGCCTGGATGGGTGCGCTGGCGTATATGTTCCAAATTTATTTTGATTTTTCCGGCTATTCCGATATGGCGATGGGCTTGGGACAGATGTTTGGCTTTAAGTTTGAGGAAAACTTCGACTATCCGTATATTTCCGCCAGCGTTACGGAGTTTTGGCGCAGATGGCATATTTCTCTCGGAACGTGGTTCCGCGACTATGTGTATTTCCCACTGGGCGGCTCGCGCGTCAACAGCAAGGCACGCCATGTTTTCAACCTGTTTGTCGTATGGCTTTTGACCGGTGTGTGGCACGGCGCCAACTGGACCTTCATCGTGTGGGGACTTTATTACTTTGCAATTTTGGTAATTGAAAAAATGTGCTTTGGCGATTATGTAAAAAATGTGCGCTCCAAGCCGATTTATATGCAGGCGCTGAGCCATATTTTCACGCTGTTTGCCGTGCTTATCGGCTGGGTTGTGTTCCGCGCGAACAGCCTTTCGGATTTTGCAAATTATATCGGTGCGATGTTTGCCAATTCCGCGCTTATCGATGACATGTTCCGGGGCTATTTCAGAGACAAAATTGTGATTTTTATATTCGCTGTAATCTTTTCGGCGCCTGTCGCTCAAAAGGTTAACGCGCTGTGCGACGGCAATAAGACTTTGGGCAAAATCAAGAGTGTTCTTTACCCAATTGTCATTTTCGCTTTGTTCCTCACCGCGACCGCATATATTGTAAAGGGCAGCTACAACCCGTTTATTTACTTTAATTTCTAAAGGAGCTTTCCGATGAAAAAAATCAAGATTACTCCGGAGCGCGTTTGCGCTGTGCTGTTTCTGGCGGTTATCTTCCTTTTCGGAACGCCGACGCTGATAAAGCGAGCCGTGCCGCTGTACAAAAGCATAGTTTCGCCGCTGAAATACGCCGAAGGGGTGGGCGATGCGTACAGTGAAATACATGCGTCCTTTGTCAATGAGGCCGAGGTTAATTCCTTTACGGAAAATCTTTGGAACCGCCTGTTCTTTATTGATGTGTATTCCATTGCTCAGCGTGCCACGTTGTCGGTTGTCAACGAGGACGTTTCCGAAACCATCGTCAAGGATAATCATGGGCTTTTGCATTTTCTTGTTTCGCGCACGGATGTTTCAAAATATGCCGATAAGCTGATTAATTTGCAGAATTCCATCGACGCGCCGATACTTTATGTTCAGGCGCCGAACAAAAAGCTTAAAAATTATACCGAGCTCCCGAAATATTTCGATAACTATTCCAACGAAAATGCCGACGATTTTCTCGCGGCGATAGACCAAAAGGTGGATTATCTCGATTTGCGTGAAACGCTGGAGAGCGAAAAACTCGATAAATCCAAGCTTTTTTATGTCACCGACCACCACTGGACAACCGAAACGGCTTTTTGGGGCTTCCAAAAAACCGTCGAAGCCGTTAAGCAAAATTACGGTATTGACCTTGACCCCGACGGCGTTTACACCGACCGAAAAAATTACGCCGCAACCGAATATCCCAAGTCCTTTTTGGGCGCGCAGGGTAGGCGAGTAGGCCGCTTTTACGTCGGTGTGGACGACTATACACTGCTTTTGCCCACTTTTGAAACGAAATTTACCACGCATGATACCATCACCTCGCCCGACAAACCGATAAGCGAGGGCGACTTCCGCAGCGCGTTTATCGACGAGAAAATTCTTGCTTCCGATGATGTTTCGGAAAATAAGCATGCGGCATATCTTTCGATCGACCGCGGCGAGCTTATCATTAAAAATGAGCTTAACCCCGACGGCAAAAGGGTTATTATAATCAAGGATTCCTTCGCAATGCCGTATGCCTGCTTCATGGCACCCTGCACGTCGGAAACCGTTATGCTGGATATGCGCTATTTCCCGCCGACGCGAAGCGCGGTAAAATATATCAACGAATATTCACCGGATTTGGTTATATTTCTTTATAATACCGAAATGTACAACGGAAGCATGTTCAGCATAACGGTTTCCGACGTGCAGGGTGCCATGAAGCAGGCATACGG
>CAYWMF010000230.1:0-3083 GCA_964459175.1 uncultured Oscillospiraceae bacterium | reverse complement strand
GGGGTTGTGCACAAAAAAATCAATATTTTTCGAATTTTTGTGGGGATTTTTGATAGGTAAACGGATAGGTGAGTCGATATTGAGACAATTGGGAGGCTTTTATGAAAAAAATATTAACGGCATTTTTTGCGGGGCTGGTTGTGCTTATCTGCTTAAGCGGCTGTTCCGGTAAAACAAAACTGGATCCCGACACTCCGGTCACACTTAATATGTGGCACGTATACGGCGAGCAGGCCGATTCGCCGATGAATCGCCTGATTGAAGAATTCAACGCCACCGTCGGCAACGAAAAAGGTATTATTATTAATGTATCGCTGATGTCGTCAACGGCTCAAATAGGCGAAAAACTGCTTACCGCGCAAAGCGGTACAGCCGGCGCTATGGCTATGCCGGATCTTTTCTTCTGCCATAATAATAACGCCGAGGAGCTCGGCGCGCAGAACCTTATCAATTGGAAAGATTTGTTTACCGAGGACGAGCTTTCGGCATATGTGCCGGAGTTCTTGGAGGACGGTATGGTTGACGGCAATCTCAGCGTCTTTCCGATTTCGAAATCCACGCATCTGCTTTTTATCGCCGGAAAACAATTTGAGCGCTTTTCTGAGGCAACCGGTGTCACCTATGACAGCCTTTCCACCTGGGACGGCTTTTTCGAAGCGGCCGAAAAGTACTATGAGTACTCCGGCGGCACGCCCTTTTGCGCGCTGGATTATCCGATTCGCGCCATAGAGCTTAACGCCATGGAGCTGGGAACAGCCGATTTTTATACCGAGGACGGCTGGTATAACATTGAAAACGAAGGCTTTAAGGAGTCGTGGCTGCAATTCGCCGAGGCTATCGCAAAAGGGCATATTATCGTTTCGGATATGTATTCCAATACGCAGGTTATGACCGGCGAGGTTATGGCAGGGCTGGGCTCGAGCGCTTCCGTATTGTATTATAACGATGTTGTAACATATCCGGATAACACCTCAGAGCCTATGGATTTGCATATATTGCCGCCGCCCAAGGCCGCCGGCAATGATTTGCTGGTTACGCAGGCGGGCGTGGGTCTTTGCGCCTATAAGACTACCGAGCAAAAGGCCGAAGCGGCCGCTGTTTTCGCACGTTGGCTTACCGAAGCGGAGCGCAATCTTGATTTTTGCGTCGGCACCGGATATATGCCGGTAAATAAGGATTCCTTTGACAAGATTTCGGATTATGAATTTAAGTCGGAAACATATAAAAGACTATACTCGACTATCAGTATTGTAAACAGCAGTGCAGCGGCGGTACGTGAGCCCTCTTTTGCGGGCTACTACGGCAAGATATATTCGCTTTACGATGCTTTGCGCGCCGAGCAGAAGGTAATGCCGGGGCGTTATGCGAGCGGCGAAGATTCGCAAAAGCTTGCTATGGAGCTGTGGGAGCTGTTTGTCAGCATCAAGTGAGGCAAATAAATAATGAAATTACCGACTCTTGCCGGAAAAAAGCATACATTGCGGCGCAAGCTGTTTATATATATGTTTATTTTCGCCGTGCTTCTTTGCACGTTGCTTCTTGCGGGATTGTCTTTAATCGGAAGCTTCACCGGAACAAAGCAGAGGGTAGCAAAGCAGCTTGAATTTCAGACCGAAGTTTTTGAAAGACAGATAAAAACATATTACGATAATTTGGCTGTTATGAGCATACAGCTTTCGACAACGGTTACAGATGTGTTGGAAAATTATTTGTTCGAAAACTGTATTTGCTTTGACGAGCTCAATGATTCCGAAACCGATATTGAAATGCTTCAGAAAAGCATGATTCCTCATTTGCGGAATAAATTGTGGGAGGCGGATTGCACCGGCGTATTTGCGGTGCTTGAGGCACAGGTAAATTCGAAAATCGAAAACGCCGAAACCTCGCGCACGGGAATATACCTACAGCGCAACAGCCTGGAAGCGGCGGATACGCGCGTTTTGCTGTACAGAGGACTTTCAAATGTCGGAAAAGAAAACAACTGTATGCCGCACCGTAAATGGCGGCTTGAATTCAACACAGAGCTTTTTCCGAATTATGAGGAGCTGAAGCAAGAAGCGGAATTACCGCTTAATCGCAGCTACCGCATTACCGATGTGGTAACTTTGCCGGGCAGTGACCAAAACATTATGCTGATGACTGTTCCGATACTTTCAGCCGACGGCGAATTTTACGGGCTTTGCGGCTTTGAAATAAACGAGGGCTACTTTAAGCAAATATTTGCTCAGCCGTCGGAGTTCGACCGTGCGGTATTCTGCATTTCCAAAAGCAAAGATAATTTAAATCTTGTCGAACAAACATTGAGCGCCGGCGTGCTAAACGAGTATTATTTGGAGCCGCGCGGTTCATATGAAGTAAGGCCGTTCGGAAACGGACTTGTTGAGTATGCCAGCAAAGATACGGCATATATAGGAATCACAATAGATGTTCACTTATGCCCCGGCAGCTGTACCTCTGCAGTTAGTGTTCTTATCCCAAAGAAAGATTATGATAGGATGCTTTTGCAAGATACATTGCGGGCGATGATGCTTATTTTTGCTTTTGTTATTACGGCGGCATGCCTTTCGCTCTTTTTTGCAAGGCATTATCTGAAGCCGATTAAGCAGAGTCTTGACAATATACGCAACAAGGAATACGCGCAGAACACCGTTTGGGCGACCGAAATAAGCGATTTGTTTGCTTTCCTTGCCGAGCAGGACCGTATAAACGAGGCGGAGCTGAGCAAAGCGCACAGCGAACGAGCAGCCGCATTGACGGCAGTCGGTGAAATGCAGCGCAAATACGATGAAGCCGCAAAGCAAACCGAACGCCTTGCGTACTCGCGCAAGGATGAAATCGACCCTTACGATTACGAGAACTTCAAAAACGGCCTGAAAACGCTGACGGCAAAAGAAAACGAGGTTTTACAGCTGTACATACAGGGCAAAACCGTCAAGGATATCACCACGCTTATGCAGCTTCAAGAATCGACGGTTCGTTTTCACAACAAGAACATTTACTCGAAGCTCGGTGTGCATTCACTCAAACAGCTTTTGCGCTATATTGCCGTAATGAAGCAGGAAAACGAAGGCTCGGACAACTCT
>CAYWMF010000229.1:1485-3085 GCA_964459175.1 uncultured Oscillospiraceae bacterium | reverse complement strand
GGAGCGCATCACACTGGCAGTGTGGGGGTCAGGGGTTCAAGTCCCCTATGCTCCATAAAACGGTTTGACGTGTTTTGCACGGCAAACCGTTTGCTTTTTGGAGGCTTAAGCTATGAAAAGAATTCTTGTTATCGGCAGTCCCGGCAGTGGCAAAAGCACGGTAGCCAAGGCGTTGTCTAAAAAGTACGACATACCGGTTATACACCTCGATAAGCTGTTTTGGAAAAGCGGCTGGGTGCAGACCTCGCGCGAGGAATTTGATAAAAAGCTTTTGAGCGAGCTTGAAAAAGACGAATGGATTATCGACGGCAACTATTCGCGCACGCTGGATTTGCGCCTAAAGTATGCCGATACCGTGATTTTTTTCGATTATCCGACTTATATTTGTGTGTGGCGCGTCATAAAGCGCGTGATTACAAATCACGGCAAGGTGCGTTCGGATATGGGCGACAACTGCCCCGAGCGCTTCGACGCGGAATTTCTTAAGTACGTTATGCGGTTCAGAAAGAATAACCGTCGCAAGCTGTCGGAAAGACTGGAAAGCTGCGGCATCGATGTGATTACGATACATAATACCGCCGAATTCAAACAATTTGAAGACAAATATATCAAATAGGAGGATTTATAAAATGTTTTGCGGAAAAAACAAGGCGATAACCTTTAGCTATGACGATGGAGTTACACAGGACATAAGGCTTATCGAAATTTTTAACAAATACGGTTTAAAGGCAACCTTTAATATCAATTCCGAGCTGCTCGGAAATCCCGGCTGCCTTGAACGCCAAGGTCAAAATGTAAGCCATATCAAGAATAAACCCGAGGATGTAAAATACATTTACGACGGTCACGAGGTGGCAGTGCACACCTTGACGCATCCTCATCTGCCGCTTATCGAGGACGAAAACGAAATTATCCGACAGGTCGAACAGGACAGAATTAATTTGTCACAGCTTTGCGGCTACGAGGTTGTCGGCATGGCATATCCCGGCGGCGGCGTGAATAACGACGAGCGCGTTGCGAAGATTATAAAGGAAAATACCGGTGTAAAATACTCACGAACGATTACCAGCAGCTTCAGCTTTGAGCCGCAAACCGATCTTTACCGCTTTAATCCGACGGTTTATCACCACGGCGATTGGGACAAGCTTTTTGAAATTTCGCAAAGCTTTTTGGACCTCAAAACCGACAAGCCCGCTATTTTGTATATTTGGGGCCATTCGTACGAATTCGATATTTTCCCCGAACGCTGGCAGCTTTTTGAAGAGCTGTGCAAAACCCTGAGCGGAAAAAGTGATATTTTTTACGGCACAAACAAGGAAATTCTTTTGGCATAAAAACAAAACTGTAATTTCTTGTAAAAAATTACAGCATCGCTGAATTCCAACCGAAATATAATATCAAAATGTATGCAAAGGCGAGCAATATTGACTATTGCTCGCCTTTAGTGTGTCGATAAATATCGACACACTGTCGGACTTTCGAAAAGTCAGGGATATTTTGCCATCACAAGCCTGTCGGCGTACGATGGTACGATAGGGCTTGCGACGGCAAAAAGCGTACAATTGTGCGCAATATTCGATATATTGCGCACAATTTGATG
>CAYWMF010000229.1:0-1385 GCA_964459175.1 uncultured Oscillospiraceae bacterium | reverse complement strand
TTTTATTTCGGACGCGGTATCACGACTTTCTCGACAGTCCGAAGCGGTGAAAGAACTCAATCTTTCACCGCTTCAGTGTGTCGATAAATTATCGACACACTGTCGGACTTTCGAAAAGGCAGGGAGATTTTGTTGCCGCAAGCCAGTCGGCGTACGAAGGTACGATAGGGCTTGCGGCGGCAAAAAGCGTACAATTGTGCGCAATATTCGATATATTGCGCACAATTTGATGATTTTAAAAATGCTGTTAATCTGATTATTTTATTTTTATTTCGGACGCGGTATCACGACTTTCTCGACAGTCCGAAGCGGTGAAAGAATTCAATCTTTCACCGCTTCTTGCTGAGTTATATTTAATTTATGCTTAGCAGGATTTCATTGCGATGGCCTTTTTAGCCTTGTCTGCGATGTCTGCGGCGGTCAAGCCGTAAATCTTGAGCAGCTCTTCGGCCTTGCCTGACTTGCCGAAAGTATCCTGAATGCCGACCTTGAGTACGGGAACGGGCTTTTCTTCGCACAGAGCTTCACAAACTGCGCTTCCGAGACCACCGATTACGCTGTGCTCCTCGGCAGTGACAATGGCGCCGGTTTCCTTAGCGGCCTTGACGAGGATTTCCTTGTCGATAGGCTTAATGGTAGCTATGTTGATAACTCTTGCGCTGATGCCCTCAGCCTTGAGCATTTCGGCAGCTTCGATAGCCTGAGCTACCATGATACCGGTAGCAACCAGTGTTACGTCCTTGCCGTCGGAAAGCATATCGCCCTTTCCGATTTCGAACTTGTAGGTGTCGGTATCGTAAATTACCGGTACGCTCAGACGTCCAAAACGCAGATATACGGGACCGTTGTAGTCGATTGCGGCCTTAACTGCGGCACGAGCCTCGGCGGCATCGGCGGGGTTAAGAACAACCATGCCCGGAATAACTCTCATGAGTGCAAGGTCTTCGTTGCACTGATGGGTTGCGCCGTCTTCGCCGACGGTGATACCTGCGTGGGTAGCGCCGATTTTAACATTGAGGTGAGGATAGCCGATGGAGTTGCGGATAGGCTCAAATGCGCGGCCTGCGGCGAACATTGCAAAAGAGCTTGCAAAGGGAATTTTGCCGGTGGTGGCAAGACCTGCGGCAACGGAAATCATATCGCCCTCGGCGATACCGCAGTTGAAGAATCTTTCGGGATATTTTTTGATGAAGTTAGCGGTTTTGGTGGATTTGGAAAGGTCTGCGTCCAGAACTACGATTCTTTCGTCGCAGCCGAATTCAGCCAGCGCGTTGCCGTATGCTTCGCGGGTGGCAATCTTTTTTCCGATTTCGTATATACTCATTGTTGTTTACTCCTTTACAAATTATAAATTCGCGTTTGCGGCGGTGATTTCGGCAATAGCC
>CAYWMF010000228.1:0-3087 GCA_964459175.1 uncultured Oscillospiraceae bacterium | reverse complement strand
TACGGCTTCGCAAAAATGCCCTTGCGAGCAAGCATTTTTGCTTCATGGTATAATAAAGTAGATTTAAAAAATATTATAATATTTATACGGAGGTTATCGTTATGTATGACAATATTGGAGGTAAAATCAAAGGATTCGCAATAGCAGCATTCATTATCGAAGCAATCGCAGCAGTACTTATCGGAATAAGTTTTTTGACTCTGGACGATGAATCTTTGTACCGCATGGGCTTACTCATAGCGATATTCGGTCCTATCGTGGCTTGGTTTTCTTCTTGGTTTATTTACGGTTTCGGTGAACTCGTTGACACAAATGGCGAAATTGCGAGAAATACATACGAAATTGCGAAAAATACATACGAAATTGCAAGAAATACATATGGCAGTGAAAGAGAATCCGAATAAGAATACGAAGCACAAAGAGACGAAATCATCAACAACCTGTAACACAATCAAAAAGCACTCTCTATAAAAGATATGCTCACAAAAGTCGCGTATTTTGTGGGCATATCTTTTATATACCCTTTTCACTCTCAAAGCTATTGCCACACTGCAAAATTTTTTGTAAAAAAACCAAACTTTCGGTTGAAATACTCCGGCATTTATGATATACTATTACCAAAGCTTTGAAACGGAGAATCAACATGACTGCGAAAGATAAATTTTATGATATATACACCTCGACCATTGCGCGCGACGGCGCGGACAAAATGCTTGAATACATCGAAACAACCGACTTTTTCACCGCTCCCGCCAGCACGCGCTTTCACGGCTCGCACGTGGGCGGACTTGTCGAGCACAGCGTTAATGTTTACGAATGCCTTGCGGACTACCTCACCCGCCCCAGAACCAAGGAGCTGTACGGCATGAATTTCAGCGCCGAAACCGTGGCGATTGTGTCGCTTTTGCACGATATATGCAAAATCGGCTGTTACAAGCAATCCACGCGCAATGTCAAGAAAAACGGCAAATGGGAAGAGGTGCCGTATTTCGAATATGACGACCCAATACCCTACGGTCACGGCGAAAAATCCGTATACATAATAAACGGCTACATGCGCTTAAAGCGTGAGGAAGCCTTTGCGATACGTTATCACATGGGCTTTTCCGGCATAGAGGACAAAAACACCATCGGAACCGTGTTCGAGAAATTCCCGCTGGCGTATGCCTTGTGCGTTGCCGACATGGAAGCCACCTATTATCTTGAAGAAAAAAATTAAGGAGATACAAAAAATGAAACGCTTTACCTTTATCCTTTTAGCAATTTTATCACTTTCCCTGCTGATTTCCTGCAACAACACCGAGCCTCAGCAGGAAGCCGCCCCGAAAAATCCCGCATGTGCCGAAATTGCCGCCGATATTATCGAAAGCTTTTCCGTAAACACCGACGATTTCGACTCTTTCAGTTTTGCCGACGAAAGCGCGCGCCTTGACGAGGCGACAATTTCGCTGTTCTACGGCAACATTGAGGACGACGGCGACCCGGATTTTTCGCACGTAACCGACTACTATGTTTTGATTCCCGTAACCACCGTTGCCACCGAAATAGGCGTTTTCAAGGTTGACGATGCCGCGAATGCCGACAGCCTCAAAGCATATTTTTCCAACCGCTCCACCGCCCGCGCCAACACCTTTGCGCCTTACAACGAAGCGGAATCCGTTAAAGCGCGCAACGCGCTGATAGGCTCCGAGGGCTGTTACGTATGGTATATCATCACCGACACCAACCGCGAAATCGAGGCAAAAATACTCGAAGCGGTAAAATAAATCAAGTTAGTATTTTATTATTTGTGCGCTCTGACAACTTTCTGAACAGACTGAAGCGCAGTTCACTGTTTTCGGTGAACTGCGCTTCTTTTATTCAATCACTTTCAACGTCAAGGTTTTTGGGTCAAGCTCTTTAAGGACATTGTCCGAAAAATCCGTATAGCTTTCGTAAAAATAAAGCTTTCCGTTTTCCGCCGTCAGCTGATAGAGATATACGCCGCTGTGAAGCAAGCGATTTTCGCCGCCGTGAAGATTGTATTCGTACAGCTCCTGAGGCTGTCCCGAATCCGCAGGTGAGGTTGCAACGTAATAAACATATCCGTCACAAATATTCAAGGCGTGGAATTTTTTATTTTCGTCAAGCTCAAACACCGTGCGCTTTTCTATGCCGTCCAAATCGCTGCTTATCAGCCTTTGCGCGTCGGTATAATAAATTCTGCCGTCGTAAAAATTTATGCAACCGTCCATGAAGCTTTCGAGAAAAACCGTTTCTTCGCCGGTTTCAAGCTCCAAGCGGCGCACGGAATCATCGTTGTAATTTCCGTAAAAGATATAACCGTCCGCAACGCCGAGCATCGACAGAGAAAAATTGTATTCGCCGTCGTACAGAATTTCAAACTCGCTCTGATCCGGCTTCATGCGGCAAAAGCTGCCGTTATATTCAAAGTACAGCATACCGTCAACAAGCTGTAGGCTGTCGATGAAAAGCAATCCGTCATCCGACGAAAGATTGTCGTGCAAAGCTTTACATTCCAATGTGTCAAGGTCAAGCCCGAACATATGCCGACCGCCGCCTCCGCCGCTCGTAAAATAAAGCTTGCCGTCGTATATGCACATATTGTGCACCATAAAATACGGCTCATATATTAGCTGAGGCTCGGAAAAATCGCGATTTGCGCGATAAAGGCGATATTCGCCGCCGATGTATTCGTCCTCGGGATTTGGCTCGAATTTGCCGAAAATAATATAATCATCGGCTGAAATCAGCATTGCGCCGTTGAGAATATTGTTAATCGAGCTGTTAAATGCAGTCGCCGTTTCTTGCTCAATATCGAAGCTGTTTTCGTTATTTTCAAACGGATTTTGTGCATTTTCGGGCTCGTTGTCAATATCAATCTGCTGTTGAGCCGAAATATCGGGCTGTTTATCATCGGTAAGCTCTGTCGGCTGTTTTTTTTTGCAAGCCGCCGCGGACAGCATTGCGGCCGCCGCCAAAAAAATCAAAAATGTCTTTTTCACAAAATCAACTCCTTTGGTTTTATTATACATTAAGACCTAATATATGTCAATACCGCCGAAAAAATTAACACACTATTCACTG
>CAYWMF010000227.1:0-3112 GCA_964459175.1 uncultured Oscillospiraceae bacterium | reverse complement strand
ATGTGTTATATTAAAATCGGTGGATTTAATTATCGGAAATACCGCCGCAATAATTAAAATTTAAGGAGATTTTACCATGAAAGGTATGAAACAATATCCTATTTTGGGATGGCATTACTGCGGATTCAACCGTCCGCCCAAGCAAAAAGTCGAAGAATGGCACGACATGGGTCTTAATATCGTAACCGCTCCCGTAAACCTTGAGCACAAGGAGCTGACCTACGAAGCGCTGGACTGCGCGGCCGGCTACAACATGAAGCTGATACTTTTCGATCCCCGCACCGGTTGGAGAGTTTTGACTAAGGACGGCGAAGAGGCTTACCGCAAGGGCTTGGCCGAGGCTATCGCCGACTTTGGCTCGCATCCCGGCCTGTTCGGATTTTATGTAGGCGACGAGCCCGATGCGCCCGATGCCGCCGACGCCTTCAAGGCAGTTAAAATCAACCAGGAAATGGCGCCTAATCTGACGGCGTTCCTCAATCTTCTGCCCTGGTTCGACTGGATCGGCCCCCGTATGGGTACAGATGCTTACGCGCCCTATCTTGATCGCGCAAGCCGCGAAAGCAACGCCAAGGTTTTGGGCTATGACTGCTATGCTCAGATGTGGAACGACAAGCCCAAGGCTTACCACGACTACTTCACCAATCTTCGTGAATGGTACGAAAACTTCAAGCGCAACGGCATGCCCTTTATAAACACCGTTCTGTGCCAGGGTCACTTCGACTATCGTTGCCCCTCCAAGGACGATTTGCTGTGGCAGCTTACCACCTCGGTTGCACACGGTGCCGCCGGCGTTATGTGGTTCCATATCGAGCAGTCCGGCATAAGCGCCAACTATCGCAACGCGCCCATCAACCAGCTGGGTGATCGCACCACCGAATTCGGCTGGATGCGTGAGGTCAACTGCGTATTCAACAACTATGTCGGCGAAATTATGGCAACTCTCGCAATCGACAAATGCTACCATGTCGGCGAGGCTTTCGGTGGAATGCCGCTGTTCGAGCCCTTTGACAACATTGTTGACATCAAGGGCAACAAGGCACCGCTTATCGTTTCCAGCTTCCACAACGAAGCCGGCGAGCGTTTCTATGTCGTTTGCAACAACTCCCCCGAAACCTCCACACACGTTTCGATGAAGATAACCAACGACATTAGCCTTTCCATCTGCAAATACGGCAACCAATTCGGCAAAATCCAGCTTCTTGCCGATCCCATCGGCGAAAAGATGAATGTCCCCGGCCAGTCGCTGGGCTTCCTGCTGGCTCCCGGTCAGATGGCGCTTCTGAAAGAAGAAAAGAAATAAGCTGTCAAGGCCACGGCGATAAAACAGCAAAATAAGCATTAAGACTTAATTTAGAAAACATATCAAAAGCCGAACAGTGCTATTTTACAGCACCGTTCGGCTTTAAATATTGTGTCCACGCCCTGCGCCTGCCTCTCGAAGCGCCGATGGCGCTTCGCTAATTTGCCTCAAAGATCATCCGCATCCTGCACCGGCTGTTTATCATCGCCGAGCGGGACGCCGGTGTAGCTGCCCATCGGGTCGGTTTCGGAGGGCGGCAGTGTGATTTTCTGCTGTGGATAGCCGTGCGGCGCCTTTTTGGGCGCTTTTTTCTTTTTGTCCTGCATTTTCGAGTCCTTTCATGTTGCAATAATTAAAATTTTGTGGTACAATATATTTGGCAACTGCTAATATTTTATCTCAAGGAGCGTTTTATATGCAAAGAAAAAAATTTGCCGACACCTCAATCTCACTGCCGTGCCTCGGCTTCGGAGCCATGCGCCTTCCGATAAATGAGGACCAAAGCATAAATTACGAAAAAGCCGCCGAGCTTTTCGATTACGCCATGGCGCACGGCGTCAATTATTTTGACACCGCGTTCGGCTACCACAACGGCAAATCGGCCGAATTTGTGGGCGAATGCCTGTCAAAATACGATCGCGCAAGCTACTTTTTGGCCAACAAAATGCCGCCGTGGGACGTGAAAGCGCCCGAGGATTTCGAGCGCATTTTTCAAAAGCAGCTGAGCGACCTGCGCACCGATTATATTGATTTTTACCTACTTCACTCGATAACCGACGACAATTTCGAGCGCTTTCTTAGCCTTGGCGCGTACGATTTCTGCGTCGAGAAAAAGAACTGCGGCGCCATTCGTAAGCTGGGCTTCTCGTTCCACGGATCGCCGAAAACACTTGAAAAAATGCTGGATTACGGTGCTTGGGACTTCGTTCAGATACAGTTTAATTACCTTGATTATTTCGCCGCCGACGCCAAAGTGTTTTACGATATGATCACCGACCGCGGCATCCCGGTTTTCGTCATGGAGCCGGTTCGCGGCGGCAAGCTCGCCGAAATTCCGCCGCGCGCAAAAGCCGAGCTTGACAAGCTGAACCCCGCCCTTTCGCCCGCCGCCTGGGCTTTGCGCTGGGTGATGGGCTTTGAAAACGTGTCAATCGTGCTCAGCGGCATGTCGAACGCCGACCAGGTGACGGAAAACATCGCGCTGTTCTCGGAGGCGACCCCGCTCTCTGATGCCGAAAACGCCGCTATCTACCGCGCCGCAAACGAAATTCGCCGCATCGAGTCAATTCCCTGCACCGCCTGCGGCTATTGCACCGAGGTCTGCCCCGTCGGCATAAAAATCCCGACGGTTTTCGACGAATATAACAAATATCTTCAAACTAAGGACATGACCGCATTTCGCGAAAATTACGCCGCCGCCTGCGCTGAGGGTCAACGCGCAGTCGATTGCATAAAATGCGGAGCCTGTGCCGCCAAATGTCCGCAGGGCATCGAAATTCCGGATGTTCTTTCGCTTATGCCCAAGCTCAAGACCGAATAAAATGTAAATATTTTACGCTCGCTGTGTTAAAAAATTTTACTGTCGATATATTGGTTGTGTTATAATATATGCATAAAGCCTTGCTTCGCAAGTCTTCGGGCTATCGCCCTTGTCGCGCCCTTTGCGCGAATGCATTATTGACGGCTTCGCAAAAATGTCCGTGCAAGCACACATTTTTGCTTCATGGTATAATATATGCATAAAGCCTTGCTTTGCAAGTCTTCGGGCTATCGCCCTTGTCGCGCCCTTTGCGCGAATGCATTATTGAC
>CAYWMF010000226.1:0-3115 GCA_964459175.1 uncultured Oscillospiraceae bacterium | reverse complement strand
GCGCTCCATGCCGTAAAATGCGCCCAGCATGTGTGAATTGTTGATCATCTGACTGCCGCCACAGCCGACAAAAATGTTTTTGTTGCGGTTGGCCATGCCGACAACCTCGTGCGGAACCACCTGTCCGATCGACAGAATAAGGTCGTAGGAGGAATCTAAAAGCAGCTTGTTGACTTCGACTGCCACGGAATTTTTGACAAGACCCTCGGAAATTTCGGTCACGTATTCTGCGGGGACCTCGCCGACCTTGACGACATCGTTGCGCCAGTCGTGCACGATAAACTTTTCATAGGGAATGTCGCCGAACATTTCGGCGCATTCCTCTTTTGTCATTGCAACATGCGTGCCCAACGCGGGCATAATGTCGATTTCGCAGGTATCCTTGAGCTTGTCGTAATAGTATTTTGTTATTTTGCCGGCCATGGAATGAAAGCGCGTGAAGTCGGGCGGCAAAATAAGAACCTTTTTCAGCTTTGAAATATCGCTTCCGAGCGAAAGCTCCAGGGCTTTGTAAAGCTCGGCGTCGTCAAGACCTTCGGGCTTGTTTGAAAGCTTTATAATATTAGTCATAATGTACTCCGTTTAAGCGTTATAAATTGTTGCCGAGGTGTTTCCGCCCTCTCCTGTCCAGTTGGTGTGGAAGAACTGACCGCGAGGCGCATCAACTCTTTCGTAGGTGTGCGCGCCGAAGTAGTCACGCTGTGCCTGAAGCAGATTTGCGGGGAGCTTTTCGCAGCGATATCCGTCGAAATAGCCCAAAGCGGTAGTCATTGCGGGCACGGGAATACCGTTCATGAGAGCGGCGGCACAGACCTTTCTCCAGCCGTCCTGCGAGGAGGTGAGAACTTCGTTGAAATAAGGGTCGAGCATCAGGTTTGTAAGCTCGGGATTAGAAGTGAAGGCGTCCTTGATTTTACCGAGGAATACACTGCGGATAATGCAGCCGCCGCGCCACATAAGAGCTATTCCGCCGTAGTTGAGATTCCAGCCGTAGGTTTTTGCGGCCGCACGCATAAGGGTGTAGCCCTGCGCGTAGGAAACGATTTTAGAGGCAAACAGAGCCTTGCGGATATTGTCGATAAACTCCTTTTTATCGACATCGAATTTTGGTGTGGGACCCTTGATTACCTTGGAGGCGGCAACGCGCTCCTCCTTGATGGCGGACAAGCAACGCGAGAACACGGCTTCGCCGATAAGAGTCAGCGGAACGCCCTCGTCCAGCGCGGCAATTCCGGTCCATTTGCCGGTGCCCTTTTGGCCGGCGGTGTCAAGAATTTTGTCAACGATCGGCTGTCCGTCGGTGTCCTTGTAGGCAAGAATATCGCGAGTGATTTCGATAAGATAGCTGTCCAGCTCCGCCTTGTTCCACTCGGCAAAAACCTCGTGCATTTCGTCGGCGCTCATGCCCAAATAATCGCGCATCAGCTGGTATGCTTCGCAAATAAGCTGCATATCGCCGTATTCAATGCCGTTGTGAACCATCTTTACAAAGTGACCTGCGCCGCCTTCGCCTACCCAATCGCAGCAGGGCGAGCCGTCCTCAACCTTGGCGCAGATAGCCTGGAAAATCGGCTTTACTGCCGGCCATGCCGCCGGAGAACCGCCGGGCATCATGCTCGGACCCTTGAGCGCGCCCTCTTCACCGCCGGAAACGCCGGTGCCTATGTACAAAAGGCCCTTGGATTCAACATATTCGGTGCGGCGAATGGTATCCGGAAAATGCGAGTTTCCGCCGTCCACGATTATATCACCCTCCTCAAGCAGAGGGATAAGCTTGTCTATCATGTCGTCAACCGGCTTGCCGGCCTTGATCATCATCATTATTTTGCGCGGCTTTGCAAGGCTTGCGACCAGCTCCTCAAGCGAATGAGTTCCGATAACATTCATGCCTTTTGCACGACCGTTTACAAATTTGTCAACAACCTCAACGGTACGGTTGAAAACCGCAACGGTGAAGCCCTTGCTCATCATGTTCATAACCAGGTTCTCGCCCATTACGGCAAGACCGATCATACCAATATCGGCTTTTTTCATTGTGATACCTATGCCGGCAGTACCGGCAACCTTTCATTATTATTTCGTAAATATTATAACTCTAAAAACGCAAAATGTCAATAGCATATGCTTTAATTTCTGTAAACTTTGTATTATTTTATCCTTGAAAGGTCGTTGATGTTAACGATTTGCTTATAATCCGATTTGCAATGGCAAAAAATGAATAATTATAAAATATCGAATAGCAAAAAAGCGATACTTCACGCTTATATTCATAAATGTGCATATATATCGCTTCTGACGGCAGAACAGCTGAATTCTGACGGCAATAGGCGGCAAATATTATCACAGCAATCTCATTTTTGCTCAAATCCACTGACGATATCTCTCAAAAATTGTTGTAATTATATAATTTCAACATAAATTGAGAATAAACGGCAAAAAGGATATAATATAATAACAAAATATTTTCAAAAAAGAGGTAAATCATGAAAGAATCAAACACTGTGATTAATGTCAATTTTCCGTCCGTGCATGAAAATAACGAGCACTGCAATTATCAGCTTATAAAAAACGATATTTTGGAAGCCCAAAGCGAAGCTTTGATTACAAGCTATTCGGTGATGGCTAACAGAATTATTGATAACGCTGTTACGCAAAGTCGCTATTTGTGCGATATTTCGCGCGATGAGGCGCAGGCAATGAAGCTGTTCGAGCTGATTGTGATGGGCAGTGTGCCGGACGAAATTCTCGACGAGATGTTAGAGGAAATTATCGGGTAAAAGTAAAATAACCGCAAATAAAAAAGCAGCCCCAAATTTTTTCAATTTGAGGCTGCTTTAACTGTCAAGAAAGTCGCTTATGATGTATAATTCGCAAATTGCAATAGCAAAAAGCTCTACAGACGGCTTTTGTTCAGCAAAAAGCTTTTACGGCTTGACCGGCTTTTGCGGTTAAAGTTATGGTTTTGTCTTTATATTTTATGTTGTATTCGCCGTCAAAATCCGGTATGATTTCGGCGTATTTGAGCTCATTGTTATGCCATTCGCCGTTGACGGTAACGCCGCCCTTGGCGCGCAGACCCTCGAATTTTCCGTTTTTCATGAAGTCGGGTATGCAG
>CAYWMF010000225.1:0-3117 GCA_964459175.1 uncultured Oscillospiraceae bacterium | reverse complement strand
TGCGCTGTCCGAGTGGCTGGAGGTTGTCAACTGCTACGACGGCGTAGAGTACACCGAACGCTTCGAGCGCGGCAAGGTGGCACGTCCCTTTACCGAGATTGGAAAAACCGAAAATCACGGTCTTTACGTGCGTTTTATGCCGGATAAAACCATCTTTGAAGAAACGGTTTACGATTATACAACCGTTTTGAACCGTCTGCGCGAGCAGGCGTTCCTGAATGCAGGCATCACAATTGAGCTCATCGACGACCGCGATTTTGAAAATACTCAGCCGACCGCTGTTTCCGAGGACGACGACGGCGAGCCGGTAAAAAATGTCGAAACGGTTGACGGCGTGACCTACGAGGAGGAGGAAAACGCCTCCGAGGAGCGCGAGGACGGCGGCTATTACCGCAAGGAAAAGGAAAAAAAGTACAACAATCTTTGCTTTGAGGGCGGTATCAAGAGCTTTGTCGAGTATCTGAACAGCAAAAAGCACGCAACCGTCATCAACGAGAACGTAATATATATTTCCAGCTTCGGCGAAAGCACAATGGCCGAGGTGGCACTGCAATACACCGACAACTACAACGAAATGCTGTTGACCTTTGCTAATAATATCCATACAGTCGAGGGCGGCACACACGAAACCGGCTTCAAAACAGGCCTTTCGAAGGTATTTAATTCCTATGCCCGCCGCTACGGCTATCTTAAGGGCGACGACAAGAATTTCACCGGCGAGGACGTGCGCGAGGGCATAACCGCCGTTGTCAGCGTCAAGCTGAGCGAAGCGGAGTTTGAGGGGCAGACCAAATCAAAGCTGGGCAATGCCGAGATGAAGAACATTGTCGAAAGCATGGTGGTTGAAAAGCTGGGCGAGTTTTTCGAGGAAAATCCCGCCGTGGCGAAGCTTTTGGTTGAAAAAGCGACTGTTGCCGCCAAGGCGCGCGAGGCAGCCAAAAAGGCGCGCGACGCCAGCCGCCGCAAAACTCCGCTTGAAAGCGGAACATTGCCTGGCAAGCTTGCCGACTGTCAGGAGCGCGACGCCAGCCTGACCGAGCTGTTTTTGGTCGAGGGAGATTCCGCGGGCGGTACCGCAAAGGACGGCCGCGACAGTAAATATCAGGCAGTTTTGCCGATGCGCGGTAAGATTTTGAACGTCGAAAAGGCGCGTCTTGACCGCATATATTCCAGCGTTCAGATTTTGCCGATAATTCAGGCGATCGGAACCGGTGTCGGCAGTGAATTTGACATTGAAAAGCTGCGCTACGGCAAAATCATTATCATGGCCGATGCCGATGTGGACGGCGCACACATAAAAACCCTTTTGCTGACCTTCTTTTTCCGTCATGCCCGCCAGCTTATCGAGGACGGCCACATTTTCTGCGCACGTCCGCCGCTGTTCAAGGTGTTCAAGGGCAAGCAGGAAAGATACGCTTTCAGCGACGAGGAACGCGACAATTATTTAGCCGAGCTGGGCGGAAACGCTCAGGCAGAGCGCTATAAGGGTCTTGGTGAGATGGACGCCGTTCAGCTGTGGGAAACCACAATGGACCCCGCCACCCGCACACTTTTGCGCGTAAATATAGAGGACGCCGTGATTGCCGACGAAACCTTCAGCATTCTGATGGGCGAAAAGGTCGAGCCGCGCCGCGCCTTTATCGAGGCAAACGCGAAATACGTGACAAACCTTGACATATAATGCGCGAATGTGCATCATATGAAATTCGCAATTAGCAATTAGCAATTGTGGTTGATTTTGCTTCGCAAAATCGACCATAATTCTGAATTTTACATTCTGCATTGCAAACTTCCCCTACCGCTAAATTAATAATTAAAAACCAAAATTACGGAGATACAAAATGAATATTGCAACATTAACCTTAAATCCTGCGTTGGATCGCTCGATGGTGTTTGACAAATTCGAGGTCGGCGCGCTGAACCGTGCCGTTTCGGCGGTGACAACTGTCGGCGGCAAGGGCATAAATGTTTCACGCGTGTTGAAGCTGTGCGGATATGATGCGACGGCATACGGTTTTGCCGGCGGAGACAACGGTGAGATGATGAAAAGAATGCTGGAAAATGAAGGCGTTTCGTATGATTTTGTTCAGACAGCGGCAGCAACGCGAATGAATATTAAAATAGTCGATAAGGACGGCTGTGCCACCGAGGCCAGCGAAAGCGGCGGACCTATGACACAAAGTGAAACCGACGCCTTGCTCGAAAAGCTGGCGGCGCTGTTCGACGGCAAAAACGGCGCGGTGCCCGACTATTTCGTAATGAGCGGCAGTGTTCCGCGCGGAATCGACTCCTCGATTTACAAAACAATCGCCGAAAACGCCAAGCAAAAGGGAATAAAGGTCATTTTGGACTGCGACCGCGAGGCTCTGCGCCTGGGCATCACCGCAAAGCCCTATATTATCAAGCCCAACAAATTCGAGCTTGAGCAATACGCCGGCCACACCTTTCAAAACGATAACGAGCTGATAAGCTACGCCTGCGATTTGTCGCTCAAATTCGAGCTCAAAATTGTTCTGACGCTGGGCGGCGACGGCGCGATGTATATCGGCGCGGACGGTGTGTGGCGCGTGAATGCTCCAAAGGTTGAAATGCGCGGTTTTACCGGCGCGGGCGACAGCTTTTTGGCGGCATTTATTTCGACCTACGACAAAGGCGGCGACCCTGCCGAGGCTTTGCGCTTTGCCGCATCATTTTCCGCCGCAAAGGTTGAGCTCGAGGGCACAATGCTGCCCAAAAAAGAAGATATGACAAAATACGTCGGCGTTATTAAGGCCGAAAAATTAAGATAAGGACATTAAAACATGAATGTATTTACCGAAGGTCAAACAATAAGAGATATTGAAATCGACAAAGAGGTCAAAACCTCGTTTATTGACTACTCCATGTCGGTTATCGTCGATCGCGCTCTGCCCGATGTGCGCGACGGTCTCAAACCCGTTCATCGCCGCATTCTTTATTCCATGTTCGACGACGGCCTGACTTACGACAAGCCTTTCCGCAAATCGGCTACCACCGTCGGTAACGTGCTGGGTCACTATCATCCCCACGGCGACGCGGCTGTTTACGATACGTTGGTTCGTTTGGCTCAGCCCTTTTCACTGCGCTACCCCTTAATTG
>CAYWMF010000224.1:0-3121 GCA_964459175.1 uncultured Oscillospiraceae bacterium | reverse complement strand
CTTCGAATAAGAAGAAATCGAATATGTACCGGGCTTTCTTGCAATGTATTTTGCACAGCCGGCGGAATTCACGTTTCCGAGAGCAACTATGCTTTCTGTGCCGTCCTTATCTACAAAGCTTATAATGGCGTTGTCGGGAATGTTTTCACCGGTGGCGTTGGTAAGCATGTATTCCTTAGCATCGTAGCCTTCATAGAGCGCACCGTCGGGAACGATTACCTGCTGGAAATCGGCGGTGAATTCGGTGCCGCGGCTGTAGTCCGACTCATCGTTTCCGCCGTTAAGGAATTCCGTAGCTTCCTTGACCGAACGGAAAAAGCCTATTCTGGACATGGTGAACTCGGTACCTATAGGCGACGGATTGAGCGGATCAAGACGAATGCTGGTGATTGTTCCGTTCCACTGCGACGCGGTATCGGCCTTGTTCATATCAATTATAATGTTATGCCACTCGCCTCTTGCGTCGATTTGGAACGAGGTGAATGTTTTGTCATCGTAAGAGGTATAGTTCTGGTTTGTGAAGAAAAAGCCGCTGGTGGTACCGGTCGATTTTGCCTTATATCTCATGGCGAAATAGTGGAATTCCTCGGTGTCGAAATATTCGTCCTCCGAGAAATTACATGTAAGTCTAGCGTCGGTGGTATCGGCGTACAGCGTTAAAAATCCAAGCTCATTTTTGAGCTGGGCACCCTCGGCGGTCCATTTTGCGGAATCCTCGGCGGTTCTCAAATCCCACTTGGTGGTTTTTGCGCCGGTGTTGATGATTTCGCTTTCGACGTCTTCTAACTTTTCGTCGGGCTTAACAATGTTCAATTTAACTTCTTTACTAAGAAATTCCTGTGCTTCTGCCTCGGTTCTGAATATACCGAAACGATCTATCTGGAATTTCGCGCCGGTTTCGCCGGGGTTTATGGGGTCAAGACGAATGTAATTCAGCGTGCCATCCCAGCAACCGTGGTCAAATGAGGTCATATCGATTATGTACTCCGCCCATTCGCCGGTTGTGTTTTTGAGGTCGAACTGTGAATACGAAGCTTCAAGCGACGGATGCGAAGAGGTCTTGAAGAAGAAGCCCGCTGTATTCACGTAGGAGGTGGTTTTCATTCTGAGCGCAACATAACGGTAGGATTCACATCTGACTTTTTCTTTGTCGTTGAGCGAAAAAGTAATTTTCGGGTCGCCGCCGGCGGATTCCAAAAGCCATTCGCCGTTGGAAAAGGTCGAATACATCTGGTCGATGGTGGAAGCAAAACGATCGACTATCTCGTAATTATCGAGAATCCATGCGGGAGTATCGGACTCTTTTTTGCTTTTAAAGGAATCGGCATATGCGAACGCTTCTTCTCTTGTGGTGGTGAAGGTTATCGAATGTACAAGAACAGTAACCGGATTCGAAGGACCGTCAACATGGTCAAAGCGGAACTTACGGATTTTGCCGCCCCAGTTGAGAGAGGAAAGGTCAAAAACAACCTCTTGCCACTCGCCTGTCTTTTGGTTTGAAAAACGAGTGTAGGAGCCTTCATTGCCGGCTTTTACCTTGTCAGAGGTGAAGAAAAACTGTCCGTCGGCAAGGTTGTCGAGACCGTCTATTATCTTATAGCGGTAAACAACGTAGTTGTACTTATCGCCGTCGAGCGGAGCGTCTTCCGGAAACGAATGCTCGATATACGGGTCATGTCCGGTATTGGTTACTTTAAAATAACCGTTGGTTTCATCAAAGGAATATTCTGTGCAGGTTTTGTTGTAGTTGTCCACCCACTCATCGACTTTTTCAGCCGAGTCGAAGGTGAAATTCAGGGTTTCGGCGCCGACGAATATTGTCGCACAGACGGCAATGAACGCAACGCACAAGAGAATGCTTAGAATTTTTTTCATTTTCGAGCTCCTTTTTAAATATAAATTTTGTCTAAAGTATACCACATTCTAACTTGCTTGTCAATAGAAAATGATAAATTATACATATTTTCAGATGTATAATTTATTTTTTGACGGTTGGAGTTTTGCATAACTATACTTACATACCGCGGTTATTTTTGTTTAAAATGTTGCTTTTGCGTTTTTTTGCAAATGAAATATTAATATACTATTGATTTTTTTGCAAATATGTTGTATAATAGATACGTGAACTTTCACAAATTAATTTAAGAAAGAAAGGTAAAAGAAATGAAAAAACTACTTTCCGTCCTCCTCATCATCAGCATGCTTTGCATGACTGCAGCATTTGTTTCCTGCACACAGCCGGCAGACGACCAAAACAACGATGGACAAATCGTTGACAACCAGGGTACACCCGACGACGTCCAACAGCCCGAGGTTAAGAAAATCGTTGTAGGCGTTGACGACCAGATCGCCCCCATGGCATTCCGCGATGAAAACAACAATATCACCGGCTTTGATATTGATTATCTTACCGCAGTTGCCGAAGAAATGGGCTACGAGATTGAATTCCAGGGCATTGATTGGTCCTCCAAGTTCATGGAGCTTGAAAGCGGCAAAATTGATATAATCGCCAGCGGCTTCACCATCGACGACGAAAGAAAAGAGCAGTGCAATATCACCAATCCTTACCTTGCAAATTCGCAGATAATTGTTGTTGCGGCAAGCTCCGAAATCGCTGTTAAAGCCGATTTGACCGACAAGGTTGTCGGCGTACAGACCGACTCCACCGCTATCAACGCGCTGAACAAGGATGAAATCAGCAGTGCTATCGCTCAGCAGGTTGAGTATCCCGACAATGTTTCCATACTTAACGATGTTAAGGTCGGCAGATTGGACGCCGCTGTTCTTGATGCTACAGTTGCAAACTACTATGCTACCATCGAGCCCGATGCTTTCAAAATTCTCGAAGAAAGCCTTGCTCCCGAGGAATATGGCTTCGCCGTTAAGAAGGGCAACGATGACTTCTCCGCAAAATTGCAGGCAGGTATTGATGCTGTAAACGAAAGCGGCAAGGCTGCCGAAATTTCGACCAAATGGTTCGGTAGTGACATAGTTCTCAAATAATTTCAATTTACATTAACGAAAAAGCATTCGCGAGTGTTTCTCGCGAATGCTTTTCTTTTTTTATTATTCGGATTTTATGGCTTCGAGTGCGCTGATGCGTGTTGCACGGCGCGCCGGG
>CAYWMF010000223.1:0-3130 GCA_964459175.1 uncultured Oscillospiraceae bacterium | reverse complement strand
GTTGTACTGAATATCGAGTACGACAAGATTATTTACGAAAAGAATCTTGATGACAGGATTTTTCCTGCTTCACTTACCAAAATTATGACGGCTGTTATAGCGCTGGAATACGAAAATAAGCCGCAAACCGTCGAGGTTACATATTCGGCTATCGAGGGGCTTACAGGTAATTACATCGGCCTCAAGGTGGGTGAGGTTGTACCGTATGACGATTTGGTTAAGGCGCTGATTATTTCGGGCTCCAATGACGCGGCGCTGGTGCTGGCTCAGCACATCGGCGGCAGTGTCGAAGGCTTTGTGGATATGATGAACGAAAAGGCGCAGTCACTCGGCATGACGCAGACTCATTTTGCCAATCCGACCGGAATGCACGACGGCTTTATGGAAACAACCTTGCGCGACATGTTGACGCTTTGCAAATACGCCTATCGTATAAACGATTTTATGGAAATTTCGTCAATGCCGAAGTATGATATGCCTAAAACCAACAAATCCTCAATGCGTACGCTGATAACCCGCAATCTTATGCTTTCCAAAATTTTCGGCGGCGACTATTATGATTCGGAAATCAGCGGCATGAATTCCGGCAGTACAAGCGAGGCAGGTTTTTGCCTTGCCACAACCAAGCAAAACGAGGGCTTGGTGTATCTCTGCGTTGTGTGTGGCAGCTCCAAGGACGCCGACGGCAAGATACTTTCATATGTTGACAGCGAGGCACTTTACGATTACGTATTCAAAAATTACCGCTTGACCGAGGTGTTTTCGGCTTCAAGCTCGGTGTGTCAGATGCCGGTGCGTTTTTCCGGCAGTGTTGACAACGCGGTTATAGTTTCGAACGAAACGCTCAAAAGCATTTTGCCGGCGGATATTGATATAAAAACGCAGGTCAGGGCAGAGCCGACATTGACAATTCAGGTTTTGGAGGCGCCGATAAAATCAGGCGATATCGTCGGAACCGCCGATATATATTTCGACGACGAAAAGCTGGGAACCGTGTCGCTCGTCACACAGTCGAATATCGAAAGAAGCAACTTTTTGTATCTTCTTAATCAGATAGCGGAGTTTTTCAAGCGAAAAGAAGTAATTCTGACGATTTTGGGACTGCTTGCCGCCGCAATTATATATCTTATCATAATCATTCTTGCAATACCTAAACGCAGACAGTGAGGGCTTTATAATGGGAAAAATCATAAAAAAGATATTCAAAGGGTTGTTAATCGCAGTAATAGTTGCGCTTAATGTAATTGTCTGGACGCGCATATATATTTCAAATGACGCCGAAATTACAAAAAAAATAATGCTCGATGCTCAAACGCTTGAGGATTTTAAGGCTAATCCTACCTCGTACACGGTTCGCGAATATTTTCCGTCCACAACAATGGATGAGTTGGGCAAGGTTCAGCTGAGATATATCACGCACATTGAGCAAACCGATGATTTTCAATTCACGTTAAAGTACAATATTGATTATTTTGATGGCAAAACTCCGTTGAAATATGTACTGCGCTGTGTTTCCGATGGGTCGGAGCGCACCTTTGAGGATTTTTACACAATGACGCAGGACAGATATATTTTCCGCTATATCAGATTTTCGCTTTGCGGCATCGGCTTTAACGAAAACGATTCGCTCATTTTGGATGTGTATACCGCCGATGGCGAGCTTTATTCTTCGGTTACGTTGGTTTCACCGCAAATCAGTCATATGGTGCAAAAGACCGTAACGCTGAAAACTATTGAAAAAGAATAGAATATATTTTTTTGAGAACAATTTTATACCATTTGCGGAATAAATGGGATTTAAAATTTTTCGAGTTTATTGTATTATAAATATATCATAAAGAAAGGATTTTTTGATTATGAGAAAAGGTATTAATATTTGGTCGTTCGACGGCTCCAAAACTTTTTACGAGAAAATTGATATTGCAAAAAAGGCCGGCTTTGAAGGCGTTGAGCTTTCACTGGATATGACCGGCGAGGTTTCGCTTGAATCCACCGAAAAGGACCTCAAAGAGGTTAAGAAAAATATCGAGGATAAAGGACTTGAGCTTTACAGCCTTGCTACCGGCATGTTTTGGGATTTCCCTATAACTTCCGGCGACCCTGCAAAGGCTCAGAAGGCTAAGGAAATAGTTAAAAAGCAGATCGAAAGCGCCGCAATTCTCGGATGCAGCTCGATTCTTGTTATTCCGGGTCTTGTAAATGCTGATTTCATCGACGGCTGCGAGGTTGTCGAATATGATGTCGCATATGACCGTTCGCTCAAGGCTATCAGCGAGCTGGGCGAAATTGCAAAGCAGTACAAGGTAAATATGGGACTTGAAAACGTATGGAATAAGTTTTTGGTTTCTCCTATCGAGCTTCGCGACTTTATTGATAAAATCAACAACCCCTATGTAGGCTCGTATCTTGATATAGGTAATGTCGTATATAACGGTTATCCCGAGCATTGGGTAAAGATTCTCGGCAGCAGAATTAAGGCTGTTCATTTCAAGGACTATCGCAGAGCCGCAGGCGGCTTGCACGGTTTTGTTGACCTTTTGGCAGGCGATGTCGATTACCCGGCAGTTGCCAAGGCGCTTAACGATATCGGATATACCGGTTGGGTATCCGGCGAGATGATTCCCTGCTATAACAACTATTCCGACCAGATTATTTACAACACCTCCGCTTCGATGGACAGAATAATCGCAATGAAATAATATTCACACTAAAGTAAAACCGCTTTTCACTTCGGTGAAAAGCGGTTTTACTTGTAAAATATGCTTCTGTTTCCCTGCGCATCGGTGAGGGTGTAGGGTGTTAAAGAAAATATCTTTTCCGGTATTTGCTTTTTTGCGGCTTCATTCGGTGTACCGTTGAAAATACAATTGCCGTTTTCGAGGAAAATCAGCCTGTCGGCAAGCTCAAACGCCATATTAACATCGTGAAAAACGGCTACAACAGCTTTATTTTCGCTTTTTAGCCGTTTTATAAGCTCGGTCACCGTACCGATATATTCGGCGTCTAAATTGGCGCAGGGCTCATCTAACAGCACGTTGCCCGCGTTTTGTGCCAACGTCATAGCAAAAAAGGCTTTACGACGTTCTCCTCCGGATATTTTGTCAACAAATTTGTCGCGAAGGCTCTCGAT
>CAYWMF010000222.1:0-3163 GCA_964459175.1 uncultured Oscillospiraceae bacterium | reverse complement strand
GTCATAATGCGATCGGCACGAATGATTTCAGCCTCGGGATAAGTATCCTTTAAGCCCTCCATCATAACCACATTGGTATCAAGCCATGCGGCAACGCCTATTTTGATTTTCTGTCCCGAAACGCCGATAGCCTTGAATACATCGCTGTATTTTGACGGCTTGAGCTCGGGGTAAGCGGGATTTGCGGATTCGCGGTATTCGTAAAGCACGAAAATCTTTTCTATTACACCGAAATCGGCGGCAAAAATTTCACTTTCGGGACCTACCATAAGCGCGCAATCGCCGTTTGCGGAAATCGCAACACCGCATCTTTCGAATACCGGCCAGAAATTACTGAAATATCTGGTGTTGGCATAATCGCTTTCGGAACCGTTGACAACCAATACATCGAGTCCCCATTCACGTACCTTTGCGGCGGCGTTCTGAACTCTGCGCTGAAATTCCTCTTTGGGTATAATGATTCTTGGCATAATAATATCCTCCGTTTATTTGATTATTTATTAATCTCATTCCATTTATCGGCGAATTTATCCATACGATAAAATTCGCTTCCACAGTCTTTAAGCATTTTTATAAGCTTGTCGAGCTCTTGCTCTGCTTTCACACCGGTATTCTTGACGATGAATTCGTCAACAATTACGCCGCCCTCACCATAGAAATATTGAGTTTCACATTTTTCGAATTCCCACGGGTGAATATAGAAGCACAGAACCGGAATAATTCCTTTATCCTCGGCAAATTTTTCGTAGCCTTTAATGCGCTCCAGCATGTATTCCGCGCCCTCCGTTCTGAACAGCGGCCACTGATCGCGGTCTCTTTCAAGACCCGGATCGTTTGATTTCATGGTCATATCAGCAAAATTCGGTATTTCCAACAGCTTAAGCTCGCCCTCTTTTGTCCAGTCGTCCTTAGACGGGTGATAGGGCGCGAATCTTTCGCGATAAAAATACATCGGATAAGAGGCATCAACCTTAAAACCCAGCTCTTCAAGCGCGTTGCAAACCGCCGTCGAACCCCACAGGCGCGGACATCTCCACGAAGTAGCCTTAACCCCGGAAACGGACTCCACATATTCAACGGCTTTTTTGACTCTCAGCGGAACCTCCTCCGGTAAAAGCGGCTTTACCCCGGGAATAGGGAACAGCTCGTCGCCGACAGTTTCGTGAAACAATGAGTGAACGCCCACCTCATGCCCGCCGGCCTTAACCATCTCGACAACCTCGGGATTTTCTTTTGCGCATTCGCCGGTGAAAAAGAAGGTTGCCTCGACGCCGTACTTTTGGAAAATATCAAGTATTTTTTGAGTACCGGATTTGGTATGGTTATAGAACGGTGTGAAGCTGCCGACATCGGTTTCCATATCTATTCCGAACAAAATATGTAATTTTGACACAATATCACTCCTATACATAACGATTTGCTTTATAATAAAATTATACGTGGTAAAAACTCAAAAGTCAATAGTTTTGAATTGTACAACAATCACAATATTTTTTAAAAGCTTTTATGTATTACCTCCAAAACAATATGCAAAAAAATATGCAAAATGCGTCGCTTGTGATTTGTGCTGAAATATAACATTTTGTCTGCATTCACAATAACAGGCCGTATATGGAAAAGCTCTGCAAATTCTCATATTTCATACACGCCGCCAAATATTACGCTCTTTTCTATATAATGTTAAATAACTGTGAATATTGCTCAAAAGGGCTTGATTTTTTTGTAAATAGTGCTAAAATAATATCATCGGTTAGCACTCAACGACTTTGAGTGCTAAAGCCTAAAACGAAAATAATAAATTCATATAGGAGGAACAGAAAATGTTAAAACCCTTAACAGACAAAGTTATCATTAAAATGGTAGAAGCCGAAGAGACCACCAAAAGCGGTATCATTCTTACCGGTACCGCAAAGGAAAAGCCCTCTGTTGCCGAAATCGTAGCAGTCGGACCCGGCGGTGTTATCGACGGTAAAGAAGTTGTAATGACCGTTAAAGAAGGTCAAAAGGTTATTACCAGCAAGTATTCCGGCACCGAAATCAAATATGAGGGTCAGGACTACATTATAATCAAGCAGAGCGATATTCTCGCTATCGTTGAATAATTTTCGGGAGGTAATTTATCATGTCAAAAGAAATACTTTATGGAATCGACGCAAGAAATAAACTCATGGCCGGTGTCAACCAGGTTGCCGACACTGTAAAAATCACACTCGGCCCCAAGGGCAGAAACGTAGTTCTCGATAAGAAATACGGAGCTCCGCTCATCACCAACGACGGTGTCACCATTGCAAAGGAAATCGAGCTGGAAGACGCATTCGAAAACATGGGTGCTCAGCTTGTTAAGGAAGTTGCAACCAAAACAAACGATGCAGCAGGCGACGGTACCACCACTGCTACCATCCTTGCTCAGGCTTTCATTCGTGAGGGCATGAAGAACGTTACCGCAGGCGCTAACCCCATGATAATCAGAAAGGGTATCAAAACCGCGGTTGACACTGCTGTAGAAGCTCTTAAGGCAAACGCAAAGAAGGTTAACGGCAGCGCTGATATAGTTCGTGTCGGCACCGTTTCCTCCGGCGATGAAGTAATCGGTAAGCTGATTGCCGATGCTATGGAAAAGGTTACTTCCGACGGCGTTATCACCGTTGAAGAATCCAAGTCCGCCGATACCTACTGTGAAGTTGTAGAGGGTATGCAGTTCGACAGAGGCTACTGCTCTCCTTATATGGTAACCGATACCGATAAAATGGAAGCTGTTCTTGACGATGCTTACATTCTTATCACCGACAAGAAAATCTCCAACATTCAGGAAATTCTTCCTTTGCTCGAGCA
This sequence comes from uncultured Oscillospiraceae bacterium, assembly GCA_964459175.1. Lineage (GTDB taxonomy): Bacteria > Bacillota > Clostridia > Oscillospirales > SIG627 > SIG627. Next base: position 331 of record CAYWMF010000222.1, on the reverse strand, counting down.
GATAGTTCAGAGCGGTAAGAAATTGCTTATCATTGCCGAGGATATCGAGGGCGAAGCGCTTTCGACCCTTATCGTTAACAAGCTCCGCGGCACCTTCACCTGCGTTGCGGTTAAGGCTCCCGGCTTCGGCGACAGAAGAAAAGAAATGCTCAAGGATATCGCTATCCTTACCGGCGGCGAAGTAATCTCCGAAGAACTCGGCCTTGAACTCAAGGATACCACAATTGAACAGCTCGGACGTGCAAGACAGGTTAAGGTTGACAAAGAAAACACCACTATCGTCGGCGGTGCAGGCGCTTCCGAGGATATCAAAGCAAGAATTGCTCAGCTC
>CAYWMF010000221.1:0-3187 GCA_964459175.1 uncultured Oscillospiraceae bacterium | reverse complement strand
ATTTCAACGTAACTAACGGCGCGTTGGTGGTAAACGCCGCGAACAAAGCCGAAGTCAGCGGCGAGATGCTGGGCGCACAGCTGAGAACCACGGGCGTGCCGGGGCTTAGATTTGCAACCAAAATCAATGTAAACGACAAGTTTATGACCTCGCTTACCGGTGGAAATACGTACGACACGCTGGGCGCAGTGTTTGCGGACGGCGTGTCGAATGTAAGCTTCGGAACACTGGCGGTTCCGCTGTTCGTGCTGGAGGATAACAGCCTTAAGGCCGAAAATCTGACGCATGCTTTGGCGGGCGATATTGATATTGCCGATGTAATTTGCCAAAACATTTACGATTACGACGCTTCGAGCTTCAGCTATACCGCGGTTATAACTAACATTCCGACGGTATTTTCGGGCGGAAAAATCGTTGCGCGCGGTTACGTGAAGTATACCGAAAACGGCAAAACACTTTATCACTATTTTGACCCCGTATGCGTTGCGCCGAGCGGAGCGACGGCAGAGGGATGGACGAAATAAAAAGAGAATATTTTATAAGGGCGCACAATATTCGATATATTGTGCGCCTGATTTATAATATAGTTTGCTTCTGACTTATTAGGTCGGCAAAGGCCGGCAAGTATATGAAATGTGCGCGGCGGTGTGGCAGGGGAATACGGCAAAAATGCAAAATTTATTTCACATTATAGTATAAGTATTGACAAAACGAGCGTTTAATGGTAAAATATAAGAGATATAATTTATTTAAATGTTGTGCGGCACCAAAGGTGCGGCATATTTTGAAGAAGAACAGCAAAACGGTTTGTAAAAAATCGTGTTGTCATAAATTCAGAATAACAGGAGAAGGCTCAACATAAAAGCAAAACAGCAGTTTAACAGAACCGGCAAACGGATAGCCGTTCAGTAAAAAATCAGCAAAAAAGCAAAACAACCGAAAAACAGATTAACAGAATAGAGGAATTACCATGACACAACAGGAAAGAAACGAATTAGCCGAGCTTTTGTATCCCAATGCAACGCTGACCACCGATGAGGTTGAAAAAATGTTCCCGCGGCGCAATTTGCCCGAGGGTGCAAAGGTCACACGTATGGCGCCGAGCCCGACGGGCTTTGTGCATTTTGGCAACCTTTTTCCCGCGTTGACCAGCGAGCGGCTGGCGCATCAGAGCGGCGGTATTTTGATACTCAGAATTGAGGATACCGACGCAAAGCGCGCGGTAGAGGGTGCGGTTGAGACGATAATCAGCTCCATGAAGCATTATAACATTGTTTTTGACGAGGGCGCCACGATGGGCGAGGATGTGGGCGACTACGGTCCCTACTATCAGAGCCGCCGCGCCGATATATATCAGGCGTTTGCCAAGAAGCTGATTCGCGAGGGCAAGGCTTATCCTTGCTTTTGCACCGAGGAGGATTTGGAAAAGCTTCACGCCGAACAGGAGGCCGCCAAGGAGAACTTCGGCTATTACGGAAAATTTGCAAAGCATCGTGATATGAGCCTTGAGGATATTAAGAAGGAGCTTGCCGCCGGAAAGCCGTTTGCGCTTCGCTTCCGCAGTGAGGGAAGTATTGCCAATAAAATCCCGTTTGACGATATTATCAAGGGGCATATTGAGGTTACCGAAAACGATATAGACCACGTGCTTCTCAAGTCGGACGGAATACCGACATACCATTTTGCACATGCGATCGACGACCATTTTATGGGAACAACACATGTAATTCGCGGCGACGAGTGGCTTTCGACACTGCCGTTGCATTTACAGCTGTTTGACGCGCTGGGCTTTGAAAGATTGAAATATATGCATATTTCGCCTCTTATGAAGATGGACGGTGAGTCAAAGCGCAAGCTTTCCAAGCGCAAGGATCCCGAGGCGGCGCTGACCTTTTATCAGGCGCAGGGCTATCCGGTGCTTGCGGTGCTGGACTATGTGATGATGCTGCTCAACTCGAATTACGAGGAGTGGAGAATAAAAAATCCGTGCGCGCCGTATACCGATTTTGAGTTCAAGGCCGAAAATATGAGTGTTTCGGGTTCGCTGTTTGATATTGCCAAGCTCAACGATGTAAGTAAAAATATTATAAGCACCATGAGCGCCGACGAGGTGTACGATTATGTAGCCGAGTGGTCGAAAGAATATGATGAGGAATTCTATAAGCTGTTGGCGGCGGATCGCGAATATGCGGTAAAAATATTCGGCATCGGCCGCGGCGGAGAGAAGCCGCGCAAGGATATTGCAATATGGAGCGAAGCCAAGGCTTATATGGGCTTTTTCTACGACGGGCTGTATGAAATAACGGCGGATTTCCCGGAAAATATATCTGCCGCGGACACGAAGAATATACTTGAGAGCTACAAAAATATTTACAATCAAGGCGATACGCAGGAGGAGTGGTTTGAAAAAATCACAAAGCTTGCCACGGACAACGGCTTTGCCGCAAAGCCGAAGGAATATAAGAAAAATCCCGAGGCATACAAGGGTCATGTCGGCGATGTCAGCATGATTTTGCGTATAGCGGTGTCCGGTCGTCAGAACTCGCCGGATATGTATGAAATTATGAAAATTTTGGGCAAGGATCGCGTTATCGAGCGCATCGACAATGCTTTGAAAAAATTTTAAGAGGGTGTAACACATGGAAGAAATTAGCAATTTTATTCACGATATAATCGACAGCGACCTTGCCGAGGGTAAGGTCAGCGAGGTTCACACACGTTTTCCGCCGGAGCCTAACGGATATTTGCATATAGGAAGCGCCAAGGCGATATGGATAAGCGCGGGCACAGCACAGAAATACGGCGGAAAATTCAATCTTCGCTATGACGATACCAACCCCGCCAAGGAGGACGACGAGTATGTAAAATCAATTTACGAGGATTTGATTTGGCTGGGAGCGGTTCCCAACGGAGGAATTTTCTACGGCTCGGACTATTTTGATAAATGCTATGAATTTGCCGTAAAGCTGATAAAGGACGGCAAGGCCTACGTTTGCGATTTGAGCGCCGATGAAATGCGCGAATATCGCGGCACACTTACCGAGCCGGGCAAGGACAGTCCGTACCGTAACCGTTCGGTGGAGGAGAACCTCGCGCTGTTCGAAAAGATGAAAAACGGTGAATTCCCGGACGGATATTGCACATTGCGCGCAAAAATTGATATGGCATCGCCCAATATGAATATGCG
>CAYWMF010000220.1:0-3193 GCA_964459175.1 uncultured Oscillospiraceae bacterium | reverse complement strand
ATGTCTTTCAAGAACAAACCCACCAAGGACGAAATCCTTGAGCTGTGGAAGAATTTCAAGGGCAGACCGCAAGAACTGGAGCTTCCCTCCGCACCCAAGCAGTTCATCACCTATTTTGACGAGGACAATCGTCCGCAGACCAAGCTGGATCGCGGCCTTGAGGGCGGTATGGGTGTTTCCGCCGGCAGACTTCGCGAGGACACCATCTTTGATTACAAGTTCGTTGGTCTTTCGCACAACACAATCCGCGGTGCCGCAGGCGGCGCTTTGCTCGGCGCTGAGCTTCTGTATCGCGAGGGCTACATAACAAAGAAATAATAACAAATAGGCTCCGCTTTCGCGGAGCCTATCAAGCTTGCACGGTTTGTGTAAAGCTTTTTAAAATCAAAAAATAATATGGACGAAAGCAAATTAATCACCGAAATACAAAAGCTTGTCGCCGACGGCAAGGATTGCGGCAAATAGCCGATGAGCTCAAAATTCCGCACGATAAGGTCACAATTTTCATACGCCGCGCGTTGCGCGATCTAAACCCCTACGTCAGATGAATAAGCGCAAAAAACGCCTTGAATTCAACGCATTCAAGGCGTTTTTTATATTACAGTCCGGTTTCTTCGATATGATAAATGTATTCCAGCGTTTGCAGAGCCTCGATGATTTCGGTATGCGTCTTATACTTTTTGAGCTCCTTACTGCTTATGGAAATTGCAATGGTGTAAACGCTGATGCCGGAGTTTGCGTACGCCGGGTTTGCTTCAATATCGTCGATTCTCAGCCCGAGGCGGCGTATGGTGGTAACGAAATTGTTCAAATACACGCTGTTTTTGAGCTCAAGATGAATTTCAAAGTGGTTTGAGCGGTTTTTCAAATAGCGCTCCAGCTTGGGGAATATCGAAAGCGAGCACAGCAGTACAAAAAACGAAATCAGTGTAACGGTGTAGTAGCCCGCACCGACTGACAGTCCGATAATTGCGCAGGTCCAAAGTCCGGCGGCAGTGGTAAGACCTTTAATTTGGCTTCGTGAGCTTACCAAAAGTGAATGTACGCTGATAATTGCTACGCCGATAATGCCGGCACATGAGAGAATATAGCTGTCGCCGTAATGTAAATAGCCGTCCAAAATTATAGTAACCGTCATGGCGAGCGATACCAATATAAAGGTTCGAAGTCCCGCGGAATGGCGCTTGCTGGAGCGCTCACAGCCGATAACGGCCGCCAGACAAACCGACAATACAATTCTGAACAGCGCGCTGAAGGCGTTTAAGCCCTGCGACCATTCACCGAGCATGTTTGCGATGGGATCTATCATTTTGTTTTACCTCCTGAAGCAAGGTGGGCATGGCGTATCGAAAAGGCGTCTATATTTTCCTCCGCCGCCTCGGTGAACGCGCGTTCCTCCTCGCTGATTTTCTCTTTTTCGATTTCCTTTTGAATAATATTTATCCGTTCGATCAGCTCTTCGACAATATCCTTGCGCTCCTCTTCGTTTTTCGGTGCTTCGAGCGGGACAATATCCTCAAGTTTTGTGGAATAGGACTTTGACAAATAAAGTGACAGCTTCGCGCAGGCAGGTCCGATAAGTTCATACAGCACACTGGACGCCAACACGATTGTTTCCAACGCGTTGCCGGTTTCGCCGCCCAGTGTTCGCGCGCCGAGCGCCGCAAGACCTATTGCAACGCCGGCCTGCGGAATAAGTGCAAGACCAAGGTAGTTACGTGTGGTTTTGGGCTTTTTGGCTAAAAGACAGCCTAAAAACGCTCCGATATACTTTCCGGCGATACGAACGATGAAATACAAAACGCCGATAAGCAGCAACGAAATTCCGCCGATAGCGCCGGACGGCTTTATCAGCGCATTCAAGTCGAACGACAAGCCGGAACGGACAAAGAACAAAAGCAAAATCGGCGGGCTGAAATAATTCAGCTGCTTGAACAGCTTATCATCATCGGACACATTGACGTAAACCGTTCCCATAGACATGCAGCCGAGAAGTGGCGAAATATCCATGGCGGCGCACACTCCGCAAAAAGCAAACAGCATGGCAATGGCGATAATCAGACGGTTGTCGGTGGAACGCTTGCTGTGTATGAGAAGCTTCATAAGCAGGCCGAACAGCCCGCCCAGTACCAGCACACCGAGGTTTTTGACAAGCGGGACCACAATATTCAGCGCGCTGAACGCTTCGCCGGTAATCGAGGTAACTGCGACGGAAATCGCGATGCTGTACGCCAGCAGTGCGACAATATCGTCATACGCCACAACCTGTAAAAGCGTGTCCACGAAATCGCCCTTAGATCCGGTCTGTCTGATGGTCATCATAGTGGAAGCGGGCGCCGTCGCGGACGCCAGCGCGGCAAGGACAATTGAAAAAGCAAGATTCAGATGCAATACCCAATATGTAAGTACAAACACGAACAGCGAGGCCATGAGAGCTTCGGCCAGTGTGATTACAACAACCTTGCCGATGCTGTTTTTAAGCTTGGAAAGCTTAAAAAATTCGCCGGTGCTAAACGCAATAAACGCAAGGGCAATATCAGCCAAAAATTCCGTGCCCTCAATAATCCTTTGCGGAACAAGATCCAGGCAAAACGGACCTATCAGAATACCCGCGACGATATACGCCGTGACGTTCGGCAGGCGCATCTTCTTTGTAACGCGGGTCATCAAAAAGCCGCACAACAGCATCAGCGCGATCGAAATAATCACAACCGCCACATCCGACTGCGCGCCCAGCTTTTCATAAAGTGAATTAAGCATTAAAATACCTCCGAGAAAAACAGTGATTTGAAAACTTTTTGGAAAAATCGCTTTTTGCTATTGCAATACACTTCGAACAGTGATATAATATTTTATTATACATGGAATAAAAATGTGTGTTGGCAAATTTTTACGGTAAGAATTTCACGCTGATCATCACGTGAAATATATGCAAATATTATACCACTAAATAATATAAAGTCAAATTATATTTCATTGCAAACACATAAATTTTACTTATATTTGGAGACGTTAATGTTAGACATCAAATTAGACACACTTCTGGCGGTTGCCGAATACAAAAGCTTCACAAAAGCGGCGGAGGCTCTGTCGCTCACACAGCCCGCCGTCAGCAACCATATAAATCAGCTTGAAAAGGAATGCAACGTAAAGCTTTTTTTGCGCGGAAAAGGCGATTTCAAGCTGACTTCCG
>CAYWMF010000219.1:0-3224 GCA_964459175.1 uncultured Oscillospiraceae bacterium | reverse complement strand
GAGTTTATCTCGTAACGAAATATGCCGGAATGTAACACATCTATTGTAAACCTACGGGGAAACAAGCAGATGCTGCTTGAATGCATTGACTGCTTTGATATTGATGTTCTTTACGAGACGCTGTTCAATAAATTCGGTGACTTCCTTTCTGCCGAGGGAAAAGCAAAGTATAAAGTAAAATTTTCAAAGGCTTTTGACCAAGCTTTGTATTCCGACGATTGTCTTGATTAGTTACGCCTAAAAATTATTTTTTGCTGTAAATCGTTGATTTATTTGTAAAAATATGCTATACTAATAAAAGAATAGTGCGAATTTCGGCGTGGTGTCGGAGCTTTGCGGGAGGAATAAAAATGAAAATTTATCAGCTTACAAATATCACTCGCACACAGATGATGTGTTATATAATCGAAAGCGATGACGGAAAAATCATTGCTATTGACGGCGGTGCGCCCGAGCAGGGCGGCGAGCTGTACCGCATTTTGAAAATGCTGGGCGGTCACGTTGATATGTGGTTTTTGACGCACCAGCATTCCGACCATTACGGCTCTATGATGGAGCTGTTTGACGCGCATAAGGACATAACTGTCGAGGGCTTGTGGCGCAATCGCCCGGCGGACGATTGGATTTCGGACAACAAAGCCGAGCATGACGAATTTTTGTGCTGGAATGATTACGAAAAGAAGCTGACTATCCCGATGCATGAGCTTGTCGAGAACGAAAGCTTTGAGGTCGGAAGCATAAAAATAGAAGTTTTGGGCGTCGGACACCCGGAGCTTGTCACAAATCCGCTTAACAATCATTCGGCGGTATTGAAATTTTCTGAAAACGGCTTTACATTTTTGATTCTCGGCGATTTGGGCGTGGAAGGCGGAGAAATATTGCTGAAAAATCATGCCGAGGATATCAAATGTGACGCGGTGCAAATGGCGCATCACGGCCAGCAGGGCGTGACTCGCGAGGTGTACGAGCAAATTTCGCCGAAATTTGCGTTTTGGCCGACACCGCGATGGCTGTGGGATAACACAAAGTATATGGGAGGCAACCCCGGCGAAGGCAACTTTAAGACCCCGGAAGTGATTGCGTGGATGAAAGAAATCGGAGCCGAGGCGGTGACGAGCTTTGATGAGAGCGTTGTGTTTGACAGCGCAAGCAGAATTGTAAAAAAGGTTTAGCCGAAGCTGTACGGCACATTTTGCGCGACTGCAATATTGTGTCACTCGAAAAAATGTCCGTGTAAGCACACATTTTTTCTTCAAGGTATTGACATTATCGGAATCTGTGGTAAAATATAAGCGGTGGTGGAATGGCGCAAATGAAATGTCGCGGTGGAGTGGGACAGCGATTTTCGCAAAATAATTTCGGAAGCAGTCGTAATACATGTGCGCAAAAGCGTTTCGAAATAAGCGGAACATATGGCGCGGAGGCGTTTTGATTTTGCCGAAACGTGCATTCACAAATAAAAATCAATAATTAACAATCAAACAACAAGGAGAATTTTTTGAAACAATTTATTTTTAAATCGGATATTGCAGCTTGACCGAGAGGTTCGGCAAATTTGCAATAGGTCGTTCCTCTCGGATAGGCGAACAATATTTGAGAGGAAAAACATGAACAGAGAAAACAAAAGAAAGCAATTTGAAAAAGGCTACTACAAAACACACAAATGCGACGATATTTTCACCTGCAAGGTCTGCGGACGGCAGGTTATCCCGGACAACGCCGGCAGTGACCATCGAAATCATTGCCCAAATTGCCTGTCGAGCCTGCATTTGGACATTGAGCCGGGCGACAGAGCGAGCGACTGCGGCGGAGTTATGGAGCCGATTGCCGTGTGGGTGCGCAAAAACGGCGAATGGGCGCTTATCCATCGCTGCCGCGTGTGCGGAGCCTTGAGCTCCAACCGTATTGCGGCAGACGACAATCCGATGAAGCTGATGAGCATCGCGTTAAAGCCGCTGTGCTTGCCGCCGTTTCCGACAGAACGTATTGAGGAATTGACGGCGCTGATGGGCGGCGACGGAAGACTGAAATAGGCCCGATTTGTGGAATAAAAGGGATTTGCGGAGCTTTTGCAAATCCCTTTTTTGATTGGTATCCGTGAAAGAAGATGAATTTATGAGCAAATACGACAAATTGTGGCAATACGTTGCCGAACGGTGCACTGATAAGCTGACGTTGAGCTTTGACGAGATAAACGCCGTCGGAACGCCGATAGATCATTCGTTTTTGAAATATAAAAAGGAATCGACAAAGTACGGTTGCGAGGTTGTGAAAATTTCGATGAAAAATCAGACTGTTTCCTTTGCGAAAGTCCAAAAACGCAGTGATACGGCGGTGGTGTATATTCACGGAAAGGGCGGTAACGCCGCGGAAAGTGAGTTCTACCGTCCGCTTTTCGAGAGCTGCGACGTGTACGGACTTGACTATCACGCCGATACACCGCGCGCGGCAAGGGAGGAGTTTCCGAAAAAGCTGGACGAACTGACCGACGGCTACGAGCATGTAATTTTGATTGCCAACAGCATCGGTGCGTACTTTGCAATGCACGCATTGAGCGACCGAAAAATCGACAGGGCTTATTTTGTGTCGCCGATTGTCGATATGGAAAATTTGATCGAACAAATGATGTCTTGGGCAAATGTCATGCCGACCGAGCTTGAGGCCGCCGGAACGATTCAAACCGATTTCGGCGAGGAGCTGTCGTGGGAATATCTGCGCTATGTGCGAGAACACCCGATTGTATGGAATGTGCCGACGAAAATTTTGTACGGCGGCGGGGATAATTTGACTTCGCGCGATGTCATCACGGCTTTTGCGCAAAAGAACGGCTTTGAGCTGACGGTGATGGGAAACGGCGAGCATTGGTTTCATACCGACGAGCAAATGAAATTTTTGAGCGACTGGATAAAACGTTAGAAATAGCTAACCAAAACGACTGAGCTGCATCGGCTCAGTCGTTTTGCTTGTTGAAGCCTTCACGTTGACGCGACGGTCGTCGCTAAGGGGGGTGAGCATATTTCATATGCACGGTGTCGGGCTATGTCCGACGGATGAGGCGTTTATTTTTTGCATATAAACCTTAAGACTGTCTTACTTCCGGAAACCTATTGTCGTTTTGCCATCAAATAGTACAAAATGCACTCCTAAAAATTGTCAATGTCGCCAAAAATTTAAAAATAATATCTATTATATTGACAAATTATTTCGTTGGTAGTATAATATAC
>CAYWMF010000218.1:0-3231 GCA_964459175.1 uncultured Oscillospiraceae bacterium | reverse complement strand
AGTTTGATTCGTATGTACCGTACTTCTATTCCACTAACGAGCAGGAAAACGAGTCAATCGTCAGCGACCTCGAAAAAATTCTTGTTCTCGGCTCGGGTCCTATCCGTATAGGCCAGGGCGTGGAATTCGACTATTCGACGGTTCACGCCATTTGGGCGATACGCGAGGCGGGCTACGAGGCAATTATTATTAACAACAACCCCGAAACCGTTTCGACGGATTATACCACAAGTGATAAGCTTTACTTTGAGCCGCTGGTTATCGAGGACGTAATGAATGTTATCGAGCTTGAAAAGCCAAAGGGCGTTATCGTTTCGCTGGGCGGTCAGACGGCGATAAACCTTGCCGATAAGCTGAGCCGACTGGGCGTAAACATCATCGGTACCGGCACCGAGGCCATCGAGCGCGCCGAAAACCGCGACAGCTTCGAAAAAATTATGCAAAAGCTGGATATTCCTCAGCCAAAGGGCGTCGCCGTTACCAGCATCGAGGACGGCGTAAAGGCGGCTTATGACATAGGATTTCCGGTTTTGGTGCGCCCCTCCTACGTTTTGGGCGGCCGCGCAATGCAGATTGTCGCCAACGAAAAGGCACTGCGCCACTATTTGCAGACCGCCGTCGAAATTGACGAAAAGCAGCCGGTTTTGGTGGATAAATACATCAGCGGCAAGGAGCTTGAGGTGGACGCCATTTGCGACGGCGAGCGGGTTTTCATACCCGGCATAATGGAGCTGGTCGAAAAAACCGGTATCCATTCCGGCGACAGTATCAGCGTTTATCCGACCTTCTCGGTCAGTGATAAGGTCAAGGATATTATTTGTGATTATACCACAAAGCTCGGTCTCGGCATCGGAATTGTCGGACTTTTCAATATACAGTTCATAGTCGATAAGGAAGAAAGGGTCTACGTTATCGAGGTAAACCCCCGTTCCTCGCGTACTGTCCCGTTCCTTTCGAAATCCACCGGCGTGCCGATGGCAAATATCGCCACCAAAGTTATTCTCGGCCATGATTTGCGCTCGCAGGGTCTTATAAAAATGCGCTATCCCGAGGCTTCGCGCTGGTATGTCAAGGTTCCGGCGTTCTCGTTCAGCAAAATCCGCGGCATGGATGTCTACCTGTCGCCCGAAATGAAGTCCACCGGCGAGGCGATAGGCTACGATAAAAAGCTCACTCGCGCGCTGTACAAGGCACTTCAGGCTTCCGGTATGTCGGTTGCCAATTACGGCACGGTGTTCGCCACCATCGCCGACAAGGATAAGGAGGAGGCTCTGCCGCTTATGCGCCGCTTCTACAACCTCGGCTTCAATATCGAGGCCACCGGCGGCACGGCAAGCTTTTTGATCGAGCACGGCATAAAAACGCGAATAAAGAAGAAAATCAGCGAGGGCAGTAACGAAATCCTCGATTCACTGCGCATGGGTCATGTCACCTACGTTATCAACACCTCCGATATTTCCTCTGACAGCGCTACCAACGACGGATTTATGATTCGCCGCTACGCGGTTGAAAACAATATAACGCTGTTCTCGTCGCTGGACACCGTAAGCGTGCTTTTGGACGTGCTGGAGGAAATCACCATGGGCATTTCCACCATTGATGAGCAGTAAAGGAGAAGATATGAGCAGCTTTAAAATCAAGTCGCGGCGCAAGCTGTGCGACAACGTGTACGAAATGGTTTTGTCGGGTGATACCTCCGCGATCACCGCACCGGGCCAGTTTGTCAATATAAAATTGCCCGAGCTTTATCTGCGCCGCCCGATTTCGGTGTGCGACTGCGGCGAGGGCAAGCTGACGCTGATATATAAAGTCGTCGGCAAGGGCACCGAAAAAATGGCTGAGCTCCCCGAGGGCTATGAGCTTAATCTGCTTTGCGGGTTGGGTAACGGCTTTACGCTTAAGCAGTCGAAAAAATGCGTGCTGGTCGGCGGCGGCGTGGGTGTTCCGCCAATGTACCTGCTGTGCAAAAAACTGCTTGAAAAGGGCATAAAGCCTGCCGTTGTAATGGGCTTTGCCGGCGTGGGAGATGTGTTTTATGTCGATGAATTCAAGGCTCTCGGCGTCGAGGTGTATGTCGCTACCAACGACGGCTCGGTCGGCACAAAGGGATTTGTGACGGCGGTGCTGGATACCTTGGATTTTGATACACTGTACGCCTGCGGACCTCTGCCTATGCTCAAGGCCTTGACAAAATACAATGCCGACAGCCAGCTCAGCCTCGAGGAGCGCATGGGCTGTGGCTTCGGCGCCTGCATGGGCTGTTCGATACAAACCAAAAACGGATATAAAAGAGTGTGCAAGGACGGTCCGGTGTTTGATAAGGAGGAGCTTTTATGGGATACGATTTAAGTGTTGAGCTCAGCGGCGTAAAGCTGGATAACCCCGTAATTCCCGCCAGCGGAACCTTCGGCTTCGGCGTGGAATTCAACGAATTTTACGATATAAACATTCTCGGCTCGCTGTCCTTCAAGGGCACAACGCGTGAGCCGCGTTTCGGCAATCCGACACCGCGCATCGCCGAGACTCCGTCCGGTATGCTCAACGCCGTGGGACTGCAAAATCCCGGTATAGAATCGGTGATAAAAAACGAGCTTCCCCGCCTGCGTTCATTTTTCCGTAAGCCGATTATCGCCAATATTTCGGGCTTTTCACTGGAAGAATACATTTATTGCTGTGAAAAAATAGATAGGGAACAGCAGGTCGAAATCATCGAGGTTAATGTCAGCTGCCCCAATGTCAAGCACGGCGGCATGAGCTTCGGCACAACCCCCGAAAGCGTGGAGCTTATCACGCGCGAGATTAAAAAAGTCACAAAAAAGCCGATTTATATCAAGCTTTCGCCCAACGTTACCGACATTGTTTCTATCGCAAAGGCGTGTGAAGCAGCGGGCGCCGACGGTTTGAGCCTGATAAATACCCTCATGGGTATGCGAATCGACCTTAAAACCCGCAAGCCCATTATCAAAAATGTAACCGGCGGCCTTTCCGGTCCGGCGGTTTTCCCGGTTGCGCTTCGCATGGTGTATCAGGTGGCACAGGCGGTGAATATACCTATAATCGGTATGGGCGGCGTTTCAAGCGCCGAGGACGTGCTTGAAATGATGATGGCCGGCGCCGATGCCGTTCAGGTGGGCGCGGCTAACCTTGTCAACCCCTACGCCTGCAAGGAAATTATCGAGGATTTGCCCCGAGTTATGGAAAAATACGGCATTAAAGCGCTCAGCGATCTGA
>CAYWMF010000217.1:0-3237 GCA_964459175.1 uncultured Oscillospiraceae bacterium | reverse complement strand
TGACAACCCCTCAGTCAGCTTGACAGCTGACAGCTCCCCTTGCACAGGGGAGCCTTCGAAATGGGAGCCTACAAAAGGGGAGCCTACAAATGGGAGCCTACAAAAGGGGAGCCTACAAAAGGGGAGCCTACAAAAGGGGAGCCTACAAGTGGGAGCCTACAAAATGGGAGCCTACAAAGGTGAGCCTACAAAAGGGAGCCCTCTCCTCAACGCGCATCGAACAATTCGCAATAAATGAAAGGAATCAACTTATGAAAAAGCTTTTCGCAATTCTGATTTGCTTTGCCATGATGGCGGGCGGGCCGATAGGCGCCGCGGCACAGTCGATGACAGACAACGGTACATATGACATTGCCGTGAAGGGTAATTACACCCCGACTGTCGGAGATGTGCTGTCGGTTACGCTGGAGTGGGAGGCAATGAGCTTCACCTATACTGCTGCCGACGATGCATCGTGGAATCCTTTCGAGCATGAATACGGTGCACCGAAAACCGCAAGCTGGGATACCGCGAAAAAGAAAATCACCGTGACGAACCATTCGTCCACCGAAATCGAAGCCGATGTCGCTTTCGCAAAAACCGATGGCGTGGATATTGTCGGCACGTTTTACAGCAAAAACGGCGATAATTTCACTGCGCTGACCTCCGCCGACAGCAAAAAGCCGCTTGACACCGCCGTCGGCACAACTCCGCAAAACGCGCCAAAGCTTGATTACTATTTCGGCGTTTCGGGCGGCGAAATCGATCAAAGCCAAAAGCTGGGCAGCATCACCGTGCGCATTTCGCTCAGCTTGAATAAATCGATTGCAAAAATCAAGAACGATATTATAACCGCGTATAGAGCCGGTGTGCGCGATATTACGGTTGATTTGCCGAGCGAGCATCCCGATTTCTACAAGGCAATTTACGATGCGCTGGCGGAGCTGGACTACTCCTTTTGCAATGATACAATCAATTTGACAATCAACGGCGCAAAAACGATACCGAACGATTTTGTGAAGATTACATATTACAGTGATTGGCCCGACGATCCCAATGTTGCTTTGTTTATTTTGGGGTCGATAAGTCTGCCTGATGCCGAAACGATTGGCAGTAATGCATTTAGAGGCTGCCCGAATATAAGCTCAGTAAGCCTTCCAAACGTGAAAACGATAGGCGAAAATGCATTTTTCGAAAGTAATATAACATCAATCAACTTGCCCAAAGCGGAATTGATCGGTTATGGGGCATTCATGTATAATACCTCGTTGCAAAGCGTTAATTTACCGTTCGTCACCTCGGTTGGCGGAAGCGCATTCGCCTATTGCGATCAACTGCATACGGTTAACTTCGGTAAGCCGATAACCTCGTGGGGTAACAGCGTATTTGCATACTCTTATGAACAAACGGAGTTTACCCCCAACATTACGCTCACGCTTTCGGCAGAACAAATGGCGTTCGAGAAAGACTTTTACGGCTGGACGCTTCAGTCCTATAACGTGGAAGCCGGCGCCGGAAAGTCGTTCTGCGGATATACCTTCTTGAATATAGAATTCGCGCAATAACCAAGATATTTTTCGCCGATGGCGATCAATATATATAAAAAAGCAAAAAATTTAATGAAAGGAGAAATTTATATGAAAAAATTTCTCGTAGCTTCCCTTATTGCCGTCACTTTGATGGCAAGCACAACCTCTGTCTTTGCGGCAGGCTCGTCCACTACCATTAAGACGGAAAACGGCTCACAGCCCATCAAGGTTTACGCCAAGCACGCCGGCGGCACGGTAACCCCCGACGTTGTCAGCGTTGACATCGAATGGGGCAGTATGCAGTTCACCTACGCCAGCGGCTCTACCAACAAATGGAACGCGCAGAGTCATACCTACACGGTAGACGGTGCTTCCGGCTGGAGCGAAAGCGGCAACACGGTCAAGGTTACCAACCACTCCAACGTAGACATCGACGCCGAATTTATCTACACCACCGATGCTGACAGCGGAATTACCGGTTCGTTCGCCTACGACAATAAAACCGCAACCGCAGGCGCTGTTGAGCTGGCTAAGGGCGTGGAAAATAAGCCCACCGAAGCCGATAATGTAACCGCAACCCTCACACTCAGCGGCACACCCTCGAACCTTACCTCCAGCTTTGCCGAGGTCGGCAGTATCACCGTAAAGATTACAAAGGCCGAGGCGTAATTGCATAGCTTAAGCCTCAAACACCCACTAAAAACAAAATTTTATATTTTTTAAGGAGTTAAAAACATGAAAAAGATTATCGCAATGCTTCTGGCTGTCGTAATGGCGGCGGCAATGGTTGTTCCCGCATTCGCAGATACTGAAAACACTACAATTAACAGCGCAAAAAACCACGACATCACCGTCAACGGCGTATTTAAAAGCGCGTCCGCTTCCGGCGAGGTTATATCCGTCGGCATCGCATGGGATGCAATGACATTCACCTACAGCGAAGCCTCCAGCGGCACTTGGGATCCTACCCAGCACACATATACCGGCAATTCCACCGCAGGCTGGTCTGATAACAAGTCGGCTATCACGATTACCAACCACTCCAACGTTCCTGTTGACGCAGAATTCAGCTTTACAGCCGAATCCGGCGTAACCACCACCGGTAAGTTCTACCACAAGACTGCAAGCGGTGCTTTCTCGTACACAGCAGAGCCTGAATTCAGACTTACCAGCGCTGTCGGAACCGCTGTAACCGCCGCACCCAGCTATGCAATCTACTTCGGCGTTGAGGGTGCCGCTATCAGCAATAATACCACGCTCGGTAATATCACGGTAACTATCTCTAAGAGCAAGATAGTTACAAGTGTTAGTGTGGATACTACAGGAATCGCCGAAATAGCTACAGGAGACGGAACAACTTTCGCAGATCTTGGTCTTGAAGCCGTAGTGACATACAATGACACAACCACAGCTCGTATTCTTCTCAGCAATGACGAAATATCAATTTATCGTAAAGGCGACACCACTCCTACACTTATCAGCGCCAATGACGACATTAGCTTAGAATCTAAAACGTATTACGTCGAATACGAAGGCGTAAAGTCGAATGATATTAGCATCACTGTTGGTGAGCAAGACTAAACGACTTTTGCCGAGCAAATAGTTGTTTCATGATGCGCAACGGAGGGGTTGCTTTCACTTGTAGAAACTTGATTTTTTCTTTCTGCTCGTTTAACAACCCCTCAGTCAGCTTGACAGCTGACAGCTCCCCTTGCACAGGGGAGCCTAC
>CAYWMF010000216.1:0-3243 GCA_964459175.1 uncultured Oscillospiraceae bacterium | reverse complement strand
TCAAATTGACTTTATGCCAATCTTTACACGCGCTATCACGGCTTTCTCGACAGTCTGAGCGCATTTCACCGATTTCGGTGAATTGCGCTTTGTTTGTCGGGAAAATATTCATTAATTCATTTCGAGAGCAGCAAGCCGCTCCCCTACCGATAAAATTGTAGATTGCAAATTGCAAATTATGAATTAATATGGTGAGCCGTCATATTAATTTGCGCCATTTCATCTGTCTATCTTTTCAACCGCCAGCTCACAGGGCGCAAGCGTGCGCGTTACGGTTTTGCCGTGCGCCTTAACCGTGAGGGCGATGGAATTGGTGAAATCCGTATTGAGCAGGCAGAGCATATCCTGTTTTTCGCCGCGATATACGGAAAAACGAAGCTTGTCACTCGAAATCACCTTGACGTCACAGCTTCTGTGCGACGCGGTAATAAGCTCGCGAACAATTGTGCGATAAATCGGATATACTGCGCCGTGGCCGGGATAATTTGCCGACATCAGCACTGAAACAACGCCCTTGCCGTATTTATTTTCCAAAAGCGCCGAATGCCGCTCACCGCCGTCGAAGTCGAAGCTGTCGTGCCAAATTGCGGTTTCTCGGGCAGTGGTAAGCTCTGCCTTTGCCACATTCATCACGCCGCCTGCCATTATCGGGTCGCCGGTGCCGTTGGACATAACCGGGAAGCGCACACCGTCGCGCAGACTGTTTTTAACAAACTTGACACCGAGATTTACGCGCGCGGTGCCGTTGATATCAAAGCCGGCAAAATCCGAAAGCCTGCCGTCGTTAATCGGCAAAAACTTGCCGTCGCGCGCGATATTTGTGTTAAAATGCGCCGCTGTCATGAACAAATGGCCGCCGTTTGCAACGAATTTTTTGAGGTTTTCCAAAATTTCGGGCGTCATGCTGTTCCAACCGACGAAAATCAAGGTGTCATATTTTGACAGCTTTTCAGCCGGTGCATCAGCCGGTATAACGTCGTAAAGTCCGTACGCCGGCGCAAACGAAAGATCCTCGTCGCCGTAATTTTCGATATCCTGCCAGCTTCTGCCATGGTGCAAATCCTGCAAAATGCGCCAGCTCCATTCAGCTTCGCCCCAGCTCCATTCCGGACGATCGTACTGCTCCCACACAGAGGTACCCATGTAGCCGGTATAGGCCTCGAGATTGCCGTACACAAACGCCACGCGCGCTTCGGGCTCGGTGGCAATGCGCGGATTTTCGCGGATAAAGCTTTCGTACGACTGCACCTGCTCGCGGTACGCGCGGCAAATCGGGTCGTCGTATTCAAAGGTGTAGCCGTAGCTTTGAACCTTTTCGTCGCCCGACTCAAGGCAAATAATATGCGATCCGGCAAGGTAAGTATATCCGTACACCGCCTTCATTCTCTGCGCCTTGAGCGGATCGTCGTTGCGAATGCCGCCGTACCATTCGTGCGCGACATAGGTGCCCCACTGTGTATGGCCGTTCACGCGGGCACAGCCGCGGTTGAGGGAAACGAGAAATTCCGGGTCGCCGGGCATCATTTCCAGCATTACCAGCGTACTGCCGGCGTCGTAGGTATATTTCAGCATGGCGGTTGCCTCGACGGCGACGATATTGGGCATGCCCAGCTCCCTATCGATTTGAACCAGTTTTCCAAACTCGGATATAAAATTATCGCGGCATTGCTGCATATTATCCAGCTCCGGCGTCATGCGTCCGTAGCCGCGCGGGCGGGCGCCGTAGTTCGTGCCTACCTCGCCAAGCTGGTCGCCGAGGAAATATTCACAGGCGATTTCCTTGATTTTTGCGACGGTTTCAGCCGAAAACTGGCTTTTTTCACCCTCCGGCGCCGCTTGAACGGTGTAAAGGTACATAAAATAGACCTTGTGCTCCTTGCACCAACGCGCCCACTCGTAAAAATACTGCGGCTCAACCTTTTCGTTGCGTGTGCGAATTGTCAAAAAGCTTGTGTTTTGAACGCCGCGTGTTTCAAATTCTTTAATCAGCTCGGACGGCACAAAGCTGTGCTCGCCGACATGTATTCCGGAAACAATAAAATTTTCGCTCATTTGAAAGCTCCTTAAGATTATTTGAGATCTTTTACATTTTACTATAAAATTTCAAAAAAATCAATAGTTATTATCTATTTTATGCGCTTTTTTTCTTTCAACCGCTTCACCCTGCGGCATTTGACATTTTTTCGCTGCCCTCGCGCCCTTTTTTTGCAATGTACTTTATTTTTTTCGGAAAATGTGTTATAATTATAATAGAGGAAATTTTATCATATTATTATAGAGGACGCTGTTATGTCAAGCTTTGTTCATCTTCATCTACACACCGAATACAGTCTTTTGGACGGTGCCTGCCGCATAAACAAAATGTTTGAGCGCGTCAAGCAATACAACCAGCCTGCCGTCGCCATAACCGACCACGGCGCCATGTTCGGCGCGGTGGAATTTTACCGTGCCGCCAAGGAGGCCGGCGTAAAGCCGATAATCGGCTGTGAGGTATATGTTGCGGCGCGCTCGATGCAGGACAAAAGCTCCGAATTCGACCGCGAAAACTATCATCTTGTCCTTTTGTGCAAGAACGCCGCGGGGTACAAAAACCTGTGCAAGCTGGTTTCGGCAGCATACATCGACGGCTTTTATTCCAAGCCGCGAATAGACCTTGAATTGCTTTCGAAGCACAGCGAGGGGCTTATTGCGCTGTCGGCATGTCTGGCGGGCAGAATACCGCAGTATATTTTGAACGGAATGTACCGTGAGGCGCTGGAATATGCCCTGAAGATGAAAGAAATTTTCGGCAAGGATAATTTTTATCTCGAAATTCAAAATCACGGCTACAAGGAGCAGGCGCAGGTCAACGCTCAGCTGGTAAAGCTATCCAAAGACGCAGGGCTTGAGCTGGTCGCCACCAACGACGTACACTATCTCGACAAGCAGGACGCGCAAAGCCAGGCAGTGCTCATGTGCATACAGACAAACTCGCTGATTGCGGGCGGACGGCCGCTCGGCTTTGAAACCGACGAATTTTATCTCAAAAGCACCGAAGAAATGGCCGAGCTTTTTGCATCGTATGAAAACGCCGTCGAAAACACCGTCAAAATTGCCGATATGTGCAATTTTGACTTTGAGTTTGACAAAACCTATCTGCCGGCGTTCGATATTCCTGCCGGCTTTACCTCCGAAAGCTATCTCGAAAAGTTGATTTTCGAGGGGCTGGAGCGCCGCGGCTTTGCCGGAAACGAAGTATATATC
>CAYWMF010000215.1:0-3252 GCA_964459175.1 uncultured Oscillospiraceae bacterium | reverse complement strand
CCTTTGAATAATCCATGCGGCGCGGGCCGATAATTCCCACGGCGCCGACTATTCCGCCGTCTATGTCAAAGGTATGGAAAATTATGCTTGCATCATTCATTGAGCCCGGCAGGCTGTCGTCGCCGATATATACGTTTATGCCGTCCTTGGCCTGCGCCAGCATTCCGATAAGCTGGCGTTTTTCCTCCAGCGCGCTCAATATGCTGCGCGCCTTTATAACGTCGGCAAATTCGGGATACCGTAAAAGGTTCGACACGCCGTCCAAATGCACGTGAAAATGGTCAATTTCGCTGATAACCTCGTAAACCGCGCGGACTATCGGCGAAAAAACCTCGCGATATGCGCCCAACTGATTTTCAATGTGCACTATCAGCGCAAGATTTATGTTTTCCAGCCGCACATCGGTAAGGCTTTCGTTGAGCACCCGCACAATCAGCGTCAGCGTGGCAGAGTCAAGCTCAACCTGCGATTTGATCTGTCGGGTTTTGGTCATGTTGGTCGAGGTTATCATTACTATAAGAATGTTATAGCTGTCAATCAGTATACCCTCAAATCGCTTAACCGTGCCCTTTTTCGGCTTCGATGTGATGGACAGCGCGGCATAATTCGTGCTGTCGCTGAAAAGCTTTGTCGCCTCCTCGATGATGGTGTTCATCTCGGTAAGCTTACTGCCGAGTAATTCGTCGATTACGTTGATTTCCTCAAGCGTCAGCCGGTACCTGTTCATCAGGCTGTCAACGTACATTCTGTAACCGGTGCTGGAGGGAATTCTGCCGGACGAGGTGTGCGGCTGTTCCAAAAGCCCCATATCTTCAAGATCGCTCATGTCATTACGCACCGTTGCGGAGGAAACGGGAAACCCGATGTGCTCGGTAATATATTTCGAGCCGACCGGCTCGCCGGAGGATATATACGTATCGACAATGGATTTTAAAATCAGCTTTTTTCGTTCGCTTATATCCATAGGTCGTATGCCTCCATTAGATTTTAGCACTTTAACGCCTCGAGTGCTAACACTATATAATTTACCATTATTTTGTGGATTATCAACAGCATTATTGTAAATATATTGTGAATACTGCTGGGCTAATTTGTAAAACAGTGCTTTGCGGCGAAATTATGGCGCTATATGCAATTCGCTAATACGAAGTCACGGCACAGCCGTGCCCTCTGAAGCTTGCTTGCAAACTTGGTCACGTCAAGCGTGCCCACGGATTTGCCGTAGGGGAGGGGCTTGCTCCTCCCGAAAAAAATATAATTTGCAACGATAATCGCACATTTTTCACTGCTACCGAAAATCAAATATCCGCAGGACAGCTGTCCTGCGGATATTTGATTTAATAGTTATTGAAGGTTTTTTTAAGTTTACCCGCCGAGCCGTGCGCCCGCGGATTAAAAACCCTGCTAATGCAAGGGCGGTGTCCCCTCGTCAACTTTGTGCTCCCAACGTCCGCGCAAGGCGGGAGGTCTGCATCCCGTTTTCGGAAGACAGGACTCCAATTAATCTTTGTGGGTTTAAAACACGAACATCACGTACTAAGCAGGCCGTCCTACTTAAATATTGTATGAAAAATCGAAGCTTTTATTCTTCGTCTTCGCTTTCCTCGTCGTAGTCATATTCTTCCATCAGCAGGTCGTCGAAAATGTCGGCAATGCGCTCGAACTCTTCGTCGTCGTCAATGCTTATCAAATCGTCGAACTCGTCGGGATTGCCGTTTGCGCTGGGCACGGCCTTAAGGATAACGTATTCCTCGCCGTCGCCGTCAACCGGGATCAGCGCGTAATAGGTTGTACCCTCGTTTTCGATATTGCCGATTATTTCAAAATCAGACTCAACGCCATCCTCATCGACAAGAGATACGATATTTTCTTCTTCGGGATTATATTGCTTTTCTGCCATAACAGTATTACCTTTCAAATTAGTTTACTATTATTATACACCAAAACTCCGAAATAGTCAATAGATTTGGCGAATATTATAAAATTGTTTTTGCGATGCCGCAATAGATGCGAGAATTCACCTTTGCTGTATATCTAAAGCTATTGTAATTCACCGCTTTTGTTCAATTGCTTTAAAATTCTATCTCACAGCAAACCGGGTAATGGTCGGACAGATAAAGGCCGTAGTTGCAATCCTTCCAAAGAACGGTGGTATATTTGTTTTCGGCGGTCTTTTTGTCGCAGAAAATGTAGTCGATTTTGTAGTTGTCGCTTTCGACGCCGTAGCCGTGATATGTAATCTCGGTGATATTGGCGCTCAGCTCAACCATTTCGGGGTTCTTGCATTCGTTGCAGAACTTAATGGTGTCGCTTTCGGGCAGAGCGTTGAAATCGCCGGTCAGGAAGAACGGCATGTCGTATACCTTGTTTTGCTCGGCAATGTATTCGGCAATCTGCTTAATGCCCAAAACGCGAGCTTGCTCACCGATGTGGTCGAGATGCGTGTTGATAAAGCGGAACAGCTTGTTTGTTTTGATGTCGCGCAGAATTGTTGCGGTAACTATGCGCGGGCAGTCGCTCTGCTCGGCATAACGCGAGCCGGGAACATGCGGAGTGGGGGACAGCCAGAAGCAATCCAGTCCGACAAGGTCGTATTTATCGCGGCGGAAAGCCACATCCATATGCTCGCCGGTGAAGTCGGCAGCGCGCGAACGGCCGACAAACTGATAGTCCGGCAGGTGCTTTATAAGAAAATCGCGCATGTGCGGCAGCATTTCCTGAAAGCCCATAACGTCGGGTTGTTCATCGTCTATCTTTTCGAGTATAAGACCCTTGCGGTTTTTGAACATGTTTATTTTGTCGTAGGTAACATCGCAGCGAAGATTAAAGCTTACTATTTTCATGATGAACTCCTTATTTTTGATTTTATGCTATTATCATAGCACAAAACTGCTTAAAAGTCAATATATATCGAAAAAATCTCCGCAAAAAGCGAAGATTTCGGATTTGAGGAAATCAAAATGAGATGCTGCGCATGAAATGGTTGCGCCGTTATGATAATTAGCAATTAGCTAATACCGAAGTTATGCCGTAGGCGTGCCCTCTGGAATTTGCAGGCAAATTCGCTACGATACTTCATAAATTATTTCGTTGCTTTGATAGTAGCCCAATGTGTCGCGGGCAAGCCGGCGCATGGTTTCGTCGGTGATGGGCTTTTCGAATTCGACCTGAAGCCGCTCGATTTCGCGGTCCACAGCGCGGATTTCCTCCTCCAGCTCGGCGGCCTCCTGCTTGAGCGAATTGATTTCGATA
>CAYWMF010000214.1:0-3271 GCA_964459175.1 uncultured Oscillospiraceae bacterium | reverse complement strand
CGGTAAGCCTGCAGAGCGAGCTTGAGGCGTTCAGCGACAAAATATTGCTGTTTCCGGCGCGCGATTTTGCGCTGGCCTCATACGAGGTTTCGTCGCACGACTTCGAGTATCGTCGGCTGTCGGCGCTTTATGCCGCCGCGCTGGGCGATTACGATATTATAATAACCACAATTGAGGCAGCCTGTCAACGCACCGTGCCCAAGGAAACACTGCTTGAAAACAGCCTGACAATCGAGCGTGACGGCGAATATTCCATGACCGAGCTGTGCGAAAAAATCGTGGAAATGGGCTATGTGCGCAGTGAGCTGGTCGAGGGAGAGGGGCAATTTTCCTGCCGCGGCGGCATTATCGACATTTTCATCCCCGGCCAAAAAAGCCCGACGCGCATTGAGTTTTTCGGCGATACGGTGGATCGAATCTGCCGCTTTGACGTGCTGACTCAGCGCGGCTTCGAGGATATCGAAAAAATCACCGTTTTGCCGGCGGGCGAAATAGTTCTTTCACCCGCGGCGCGCGGCAGAATAATCGAGTCACTGAAAAAGGCTCGCGCCAAAAAATCGGCCGACGCCGACGCTCTGACGCAGGAAATCGGCAAAATCGAAAGCGGACTGGCCTTTGCGCACGATTTCTACATTGACCTGATTTACGAGCGCAAGGCGGCGATGCTGGACTACCTCGAAAATCCGCTGTGCATACTGCTTTCGTGCGATATACAAAAGGAGCGGCTCAACGCGGCAAGCAAGTTCATTCAGGAAACGCTGGCGGAAATAATAGCCGACGGCAAGGGCGCGGCAATCCCGAAAAACTTGGAGCTTTTATATCCGTACGAGCTTTTTTGCGACTACATAAAGGGCGAAAAAACGGTAATCGCGGATAATTTCATGCACACGGTGGACGAATTTCCGCTGAGCGGTGTTTTTTCGTTTTCCACAAAGCCGGTGTCCCCGTTCGGCGAAAACCTTGAAATATTGCTGGACGATTTGCAAAGCTATGTCGAAAGCGGCTACAAAATAGCCATCGGCTGTGAAAATTCGGCACAAGCCGAATCCACCGTCGAAATCTTGACGGAGCACAATATTCGCTGTGTCATGTCGTCGCCGGACGGCGAGCTTGCGGCAGGTCTGCCTGCCGTCATGGTTTCAATGACGGACGGAATTCGCACAATCAGCATAAAAACCGGCTTTGAGCTGAATACCTCGAAATTCGTATTTCTCACCAACAGCGCCGACGCCTGGTCGCATTCGCACGAGCGCCGCAAAAGTACTTCCAAGAAGAGCGCCAAGGAGAAAATTTTATCCTACAGTGACCTGAATATCGGCGACTATGTGGTACACATAAACCACGGTATCGGCGTTTACGAGGGCATCGAAACACTGGAATTTGACGGTGCCACCAAGGATTTTATCAAGCTGAGATATGCCGGCACCGACGTTTTGTATGTCCCCTGCTCGAACCTTGACACCATTTCCAAATATATCGGCTCAAAAAGCGATTCCGACGGCGGCGTAAAGCTGACAAAGCTCAGCGGCAACGAATGGCACAAAACCAAAAGCCGCGTAAAGAGCGGCGCGCGGGATATTGCAAAACAGCTTATCGAGCTGTATTCCAAGCGGCGCCAGATGAAGGGCTATGCATTTTCACCCGACACCGAATGGCAAAAGGAATTTGAGGACGCCTTCGAATACGCCGAAACCGACGCTCAGCTCCGCAGTGCCGAGGAAATCAAGCGCGATATGGAAAGTGAAATTCCCATGGACAGGCTTTTGTGCGGCGATGTCGGCTTCGGAAAAACAGAAGTCGCCATGCGCGGCGTATTTAAATGCGTTATGGACGGCAAGCAGGCGGCAATTCTTGTGCCCACCACGATACTTGCATGGCAGCATTACAAAACGCTTTTAACGCGCTTTCGCGGATTCCCGGTAAAAATAGATATGCTGTCACGCTTCCGCACCAAAAAACAACAGGACGAAACAATCAAAAAAATCAAAAACGGCTTGGTTGATGTAGTTGTCGGCACGCACCGCCTGATTCAAAAGGACATTGAATTTTCGGATTTGGGCTTTCTTGTTATCGACGAGGAACAGCGCTTCGGCGTTACCCACAAGGAACGCCTCAAAGAAATGTCCAAAAATGTCGATGTGCTGACCCTGTCGGCAACCCCTATTCCCCGAACGCTCAACATGGCGCTCAGCGGAATACGCGATATGTCGCTTTTGGAGGAAGCACCCAGCGACCGTTTTCCGGTGCAGACCTATGTCATGGAGCACGATATTGCCATACTTGTCGAGGCTATCCGCCGCGAAATACGGCGAAGCGGCCAGGTTTTCTACCTATTGAATGATATTGACCTATTGGAGCGCCGCGCCTACGAGATAAAGCAGCGCCTGCCGGATGCCGTTATTGCCACCGCGCACGGCAAAATGAACCGTGAGGAGCTCAGCGAAATATGGCGGCAAATGATTGAGGGCGAAATCGATATACTGATTTGCACCACCATCATCGAAACCGGCGTCGATGTTCCGAACGCCAATACGCTGATAATCGAAAATGCCGACAAAATGGGGCTCAGCCAGCTGCACCAGATACGCGGACGAATCGGCCGCAGCAATCGCAAGGCCTACGCTTATCTCACCTATCGCAAGGGTAAAACCCTCTCCGAAATTGCCACAAAACGTCTGACCGCCATACGCGCCTACACCGAATTCGGCTCCGGCTTCAAAATTGCTATGCGCGACCTTGAAATCCGCGGTGCCGGCAACCTGCTGGGTGCCGAACAGCACGGCCATATGGATATTGTGGGCTACGAAATGTACATAAAGCTGTTGGACGAGGCTGTGCGCGAGCTCAAGGGAGAGGAGCCCGAAAAGAAAAAGGAGGATACCACCGTCGATCTTTCCATCGATGCCTTTATCCCAAAGGATTACATCACCTCACCCGAAATTCGCATAGATATTTACAAAAAAATCTCTGTGCTCGAAACCGAGGAAGAGTCAATGGATCTTATTGACGAGCTGATCGACCGCTTCGGCGATATGCCGCGCGAGGTCGGCAACCTTATCGCAGTATCGCTGATACGCCAAACCGCCTCGGACTGCGGCATAAAGAAAATCGTGCAGTCGGGTCAGCTTATACACATGTATCTCGACGACTTCGAGCTTCAGCCGATTTCCGACCTTGTGGACAAATATCCTTCAAGCCTTTCACTTTCACTCAAGGGTGAGCCTTTTCTCCTGTACAAGCTGCCGCCGGCGCCGCTCACGCCGCCTAATCC
>CAYWMF010000213.1:0-3283 GCA_964459175.1 uncultured Oscillospiraceae bacterium | reverse complement strand
ACTCATCACAATGCTCAATGCCATAAATTTCGCCGTAATATTTTTCCAAAACATCAGATAAAAACAGCATTTGTTCTTTATCCGAATTGCAAATATCCTCACGTTCCGAAAGCTTTTTTGCAAGTTTATATCCGGCATTTACCGAACCCTCCGGTAATGCGGAATGGCGCGAAACACCCGTTTCTGTAATCGTTTCGTCTCTCAATGTTGCCGAAGCCTTGCCGCATATGATATTCATTCCTTTTCCGCCGTTAAAATCCTGAATATCCCTTAACTCCGTATTCATTGTAACCCAAAGGTTCATTCCGCTTTTATCGCCTCTGTAAAGCGGAAACGCCGTATCGCAAGCCAAAGAAAAATCGGGCTCAATATGACTTTTTGAATATTTTTCGATATCTGCCATTCCGGTTTCTTCATTCGAGCCTGTGAACATTACAAGTTTTGAACTAAAAGGAACATTAAGCTCTTTCAAAATCTTGGCACAGTAGAGTGAAATAACCACCGCAGACTTGTCGTCCAACACACCTCTGCCTATTAAGTATCCGTCCTTTTCAATAGGCTCAAACGGCGTTGTATGCACCCAATCGTCGCTTACGTCCACAACATCGGCATGAGCAAAAAGACCCAGCGTTTTTTTGCCGTTTCCGAAATACGAAAGCAAATATCCGTCATTATTGTTAAGCTCTGTTGCAAAGCCGTTTTGCGCATACAGCCCCTCTATATATTCCAAGGCTTTTGCACATTCCTTTCCGAAAGGCGCCTCGGGCTCCGCAGTGCCTCTCACCGAAGGGATTTTTATAAGCTCCTTTAATGTGTTTAATATTTCTTTCTTGTGTTCATGCACATAATCATGTATTTTCGCGGCAAATTCCATAATATGAATCTCCTTTATTTATCGCATAGCATTTTCTGCGGATTTTCTCTTAATATTTTATTTGCAATGCTTTTATCAAGCTTGGGTAATATATGCTCAAACACATAAGACCATCTCGGTTTCTTTATCTGCGGCTTTTCGCAAAAGCCTTGAAAAACCGAATCGTCATGAGATAAAAGCAGTTTGTCGGCATATCCCGCCTCACAAATTGCAATTATCTGATTGATTTTAGCTGTTATATATTCATCGTCTTTGTTGTCGTACATTCTGTCCAGCGCAACATAGCACCCTAAGCTTGCAAAGCTTTTGATATACTCAATATTCTCCGTATCGCTCAAATGTCCGGCAACTATCTTCCGTGGTGCAATATTTTCGGCAAGCAGAATTTCAACTGCCTTTATCCCATTTCCGTTATTGGCATTTGTATGAAGAACAATCGGTAGACCTGTTTTCTTTTGTGCAATAGCCGTTGATTTCAAGAGTTTCACATTAAAATCCGACACTGTTTCGTACTCAACTGCCGCTTTAATTATTCCGGCACAGATGTTATTTGCATCTTCAACTATAAAATCGGCAAGTGCTTCGGCGGACATACAATTTAAAATCGGTTCATCGTTGTAGTAAAATCCCGTTGAGCAGACTATTTCAACTCCGGACAGTTCGGATATGCTTTTAAGCATTTCGGTATCTCTGCCGATATTCAGAGGAGTGCAGTCAAGAAACAGCCCCATACCGTATTTTTCTTTCATATTTTTTAAGATTTTCGCCGATTTTTTTATAAGACTGTTTTTATCCAAATACCCACTTGACATCATATTGAGATATTCCGAATAACAGCATATATGCTCGTGAGAAAGCACGACCGTGTCGCGACTGATTTTCTTTTTACCTAAAACGGTTTTTACTTCAAAAAAATTATCCATTGTGCGTTGTCCTTGATATTATATCATCCTGTATGCTTTCTCGAAGCCTTACAAAATAATCGGAAAAACCGGTAACGCGCACACGCAGATTTTTATATTTTTCGGGGTCCTTTTGAGCGGCAATAAGATCCTCTTTCGAAACATAGGTAAGCTGAAAATGTATACCGCCGTTTTTAAAATACGCCTCGAACATGTCAACGGTTTTTTCGAAATAATCATCGTTTTTTATAAGCTGTTCATCAAGCGATATATTTGTAACGGTACTTCCGCAGGAAATTCCGTACGGGTCAAGCTTGGCAATTGAATTCAAAAGCGCCGTCAAACCCTCTCTGTCCTTGCCCTCGCTCTGTCCGATGCCGAATTTTATCAAATCGCCGTCAAATCTTCCGTCGGGCGTTGCCTTTGTTTTTTCGCCGAACCACCTATGATGCTCGTTATAACCCAAAAGGTCGCCGATGAGCCATTGGTAGCCGAATACATTTTTCTTTCCCTTTAAATGATTGTAAAAGCTTGTGTAAACCTTTTGTGCGACATAATTTGAGGTTTCATCATCGTTTCCGAAGAATTTGCCTGTCTTAAGAATTCTGCACCTTAATTCCTCATATCCGCTCCAATTCGCCCTGAGCGCATTTACAAGCTCCGACATAGTAACGACTTTTGCATCAAAAACAAACTGCTTTACAACGATAAGAGAATCAATGACATTTGTTATTCCCAACAGCATCGGAGAAGCGATTACAACATTTCCGCCGCCCTGCGTAAGGCTTTTTGCGTTTTCGATGCAATCGTTGAAAATCAAATTTGATACATAATTTATATCCTTCGCGCGCGCAAGATTATATTTATCATCGTATTCGTAAATTTTATCAATGTCGGCAAGCATTTCTTTTTCGAATACCTTGTAAAATCCATCAAAGCTTTCGGCGTTTAATATACTTTCATATTTTTTGTGAAAAACGGTTTCGACACAGCGTACAAGATTGCCTTTGGAATTACTGCCGGTAATTGCGCCCAAAAACGCCGGTTCATTACAGCCGACCATGGTGTAATTGACTGCTCTTTCATATGGGAAGCCGCATATTTCGGTATAGCATTTAATTCTTTTTTCGTCATTTGTAAAGGCAAAACGCTTAAATTTATCCTTTCTTTCGCAGTCCATCACAAATTTCAGCACCTCGCGCGGTGTTTTTTCGGTCCATCTTAAAGTGATTTCCGGGCAATATATCGGAAGCTCCAGCAAGCTTTCAACAATCAGCCGCGAGGTTTCGTTGAAGCCGTCTTGTCCATTCGGCAAATAACCGCCTATGCAAAAATGTGATTCTCCGCCGCGTGTGAAATTGCCCGAAAGCGGCGATTTTGCCTGAATCATCAAAAACAATTCCTGCAAATATACCTTTGCTTCGGCTTTTGTTATTGCTCCCGACTTTAGATCGTTCTCGTAAAACGGCGTCAAATAGCGGTCAAGCGTTCCGACACTGTCCGGGTC
>CAYWMF010000212.1:0-3329 GCA_964459175.1 uncultured Oscillospiraceae bacterium | reverse complement strand
ATAATTATCTTTATGAATATTTTTAACACTACCAACAAGCCGCCGCTGATTCTCGCCCCTATGGCGGGCGCGGCGGACAACGCTTTTCGCCTGCTGTGCCGCGAGCACGGCGCCGACGCGGTGTTCAGTGAAATGATTTCCGCAAAGGCTGTGTGGTTCGGCGACAAAAAAACCTACACGCTGGCGCATTTCGAAAAAGCCGAAATGCCCTTTATTCTCCAGATTTTCGGCAGTGAGCCGCAAATAATGGCGCACGCCGCACGTGCGCTGTACGAATATTGCTCCCCCGACGGCATCGACATAAATATGGGCTGTCCCGTTCACAAAATCGTGTCCAACCGCGAGGGCTCGGCGCTGATGAAAAGCCCCGATTTGGTGTACGAAATCGTCGCCCGCGTACGCGAGGCCGTGCCGATACCGCTTAGCGTCAAAATCCGCACCGGCTTTGACGACAACAGCCTCAACGCCGTCGAAGTGGCGTTGCGCGCCGAAGCGGCGGGCGCCGACGTGGTTTCAATCCACGGCAGAACCCGCGCGCAGATGTACTCCGGAACCGTAAATTACGATATGATTCGCCGCGTAAAGACCGCCCTCACCGTGCCGGTTGTGGGCAACGGCGACATCGTGGACGGCGAAAGCCTCGACAAAATGCTGGCTACCGGTGTGGACGGCGTGATGATCGGCCGCGGCGCGCTGGGCAACCCCTTTATTTTCGAAAAGCTGCGTTGTCATCTTGACGGCCTGCCCTACACACCGCCGACGCTCGACCAAATCAAGCAAACCCTCTTTCGCCAGCTCGAGCTGACCATCAACTACAAACCCGAATTCGTCGCGGTGCGCGAGGCGCGCAAGCACATTTCGTGGTATCTCAAGGGCTTTCGCGGCTCCGCGGCTTTGCGCGACGCGATAAACCGCGCCGAAACCAAAGACGAAATATACAAAA
The DNA here is from genome assembly GCA_964459175.1 of uncultured Oscillospiraceae bacterium. Lineage (GTDB taxonomy): Bacteria > Bacillota > Clostridia > Oscillospirales > SIG627 > SIG627. The sequence continues at coordinate 2,386 of CAYWMF010000212.1, read as the reverse complement.
TCCTGCAATAATTCAACCAAAATCCACTGAAAGGAGGCATACCCATGAACCGCACACAGCTTTCGGAATCGGAGCTGATTTCAGCCGCCGCAAACGGCGACGTCGAGGCGTTCGGCGAGCTTATCGCGCGCAACGAAAAACGAATATATTCCTTCGCGCTGGGTATGCTTTCCAATCCCGACGATGCTTTCGACGCCGCGCAGGATACATTTTTAAAGGCCTACCGCTCGATAAAGCTTTTCAAGGGCGAAAGCGCCTTTTACACCTGGCTTTATTCCATTTGCCGCAACTGCTGTTACGATTTCATCAAGGCGCAAACTCGCAACCGCCGCCACAATATTTCACTCTACGAGTACGAAAGCGATGACGACGGCAGTATCCTCGAAATTCCCGACAACCAAAATCGCCCCGACGAGCTGTACGAACAGCGCCACACGCGCGAAATTATTATGAGCGCCATCGAGGCTCTGCCCGACCACCACCGCGAAATAATTGTTCTGCGCGACCTCAACGGCCTGTCCTACGAGGAAATCGCCGCGGTCATGCACGTGACGGTCGGCACGGTGAAAAGCCGCCTCAACCGCGCACGAATGCGCCTGCAGGAGCTGCTTAAAGACAAATTTTAAATTTTACGGAACTTTTTTTATTTAAAACAGTCAAAACAATATATGCAAAGGCTGTGTTTTAAACGCAATTAAGTAAAGCTTCCGTTTAACTGTATGGCGGTTTTCTGCTCCCCTACAGATAAAATGATGATTTTACTCCGCAAAATCTTCCTTAATTGCGAATTATTATAATGTCGAACCCATTTCACGCGAAGCAATTCATGCGCAGCATTTTTTCACGAAAGGAGGCGCGCACCCTGAACAACTGCCGCAAAATCCGTGAACAGCTCCACGATTACGTCACCGCACAAACCGACGAAAATACGTCGCTCGAAATCGAAAAGCACCTGCAAGTCTGCGACGAATGCCGCCGACTTTACGAGGCCGAAAAAATCTACTGCGGCAACCTTTCGCACTTGTCAGACCACCTGACCCTGCCGCCCGAAACCATCAAAAACGCAGTCGTTACGCGCATAAATAAAGAAAATATTCGCCCCGCCGGCCTCAAAAAGCGCCGCATGCCGATCTTTTCCTACGGCACCGCCGCCGCTGTCGTTTTGGCCATGGCTCTTTTGATTTTTTCCTACCGCAACGGCCTGACCGCTCAATACATGGCTGACACCTCAAACGGCTTCGCCGTCGAGGACGCCGCCGACGATTCGCAAAACGCGGCCGTCAACCCCGAATCCGACATCGGCACAGACACCGTCCAAGGTGGCAATATGCTCTACAGCATGAAGTCCGTCGTGCCCGACTCCGCCGCCCAAAATGCGCAAGCCGACGATGCTTCGGCGCCTGCACAGTCGATTTCAGACCAAAATAACGCGCTCGAAGACGGACAAAACAGCGCGCCGACCGATACTTTGACAACCGACGCCGACGAAAGCGTCACACCCGAGAAAGCATTCGATGACTCGCCGCTCATTCTGCGGACAAGCCGCATGCTCATGTCAATGCCGCTCACACCCTGCGGCTCGCTCTGCGAAAGCGCCGAAGCCGCCGCAAACGACACCGCGGCTCAAGCCACCGAAAGTCACAAAAACACCACGGTAAGCTCCAAAACCGAAATCCCCCCTGCCGAACATGTCGCCCCGCCGAGCAACACCGAGGCTTACAGCAGCATTTCCACCGGCAGCAGTACGACAACCGACAACGACACCACAACCGAGCAACCCGTTTCAAGCAGCGTCACCGCCGAATGCGACACACCGGCAAACGAAACAATCCCGACCGGCGACAGTACCGCGACAAGCGCCAATATCACCGAACAGCCGACATCGGACGAAGCAACTGCCGAATCGCCGCACGAAGCGCCCTTTATGGTAACGGCAAAAACGCCGACCGGCGCCATTGTGGACTACGGCAAGTTCTTAGCGCAAAATTCGCTTTCGCCCGAGTCGCCGCAGGTCATTCTGAATAACGCGCAGGACGGCGCCCTCTACAGCGATAAATACCCCTTGCCTCTGCCCGTTATCGAAAGCAGCAATTTCTACGTGCTGGACATCACGCCGAACGAGCTCAAATCGCGGCTTGAAAGCTGCGGCATCACCGACTACATTGTCCTTTCGCCCGACTCCCCCGCCGACAGTGTCTACCTCTTTTTCAATAACTGAAATTTTATGGCAGATTTTTGCCGATAGTGGAGCGGCTTGCCCCTCCCGCAATAAAATTCGCAATAAGCAATTAGCTAATACCGAAGTCACGCCGTAGGCGTGCCGTCTAAAGTTTGCTTGCAAACTCGGTCACGGCAAGCGTGCCCTCACGAATTTGCAAGCAAATTC
>CAYWMF010000211.1:0-3330 GCA_964459175.1 uncultured Oscillospiraceae bacterium | reverse complement strand
TAGGTGTACAGCTGACCCAGCGTCTCGGCCTCCAAAAACTTTTTGCAGGTGTAAAGTTCGGTGGAAACGCCGTAATCGGGATATTCGCCGTTTTTGTGATCCGGGGTGTAGGTTTTAATGAAAAGAGTTGAGCCGTGAACAAAGCCGACCTTGCCGGCAGTGTTGTTGATGCCTATTTTCAGCGGCGAAATGCCCTCGTCGCTCAACTGCTTCAGCGCAATGTAATCCTTGCCCCACATAAGGCGCTTGTCCGACATATCGGTGTAATCCCATACCGAAACGACGCGGTTTGCCAAAAGGCCGGTTCTGTCGTTCGGCTGTGGCACGATCGCCATTCCGTCACGGTCGCAGACCGACAATGCCCACAAGGTATAGGTACAAGGCTTGGTACCCTTGTTTTCGGCAGTATAATCGACCTTTACGCAGGGGCTGTTTTCGTCCATCGTGACCTTTATTGTCTGTTGCATTGCCGTAACCTTTTGTACCGGCGGGGTAAATGTGACGCTTTGGCCGTCTACGACGTACTCGACCTTGTCATTGTCGGGATAATATGTCAGCGGTAGCTCCTCAGGGCTGAACCACAGGCGTGTGCCGCCGTAAATGTTCCATTCGTCGCCTTTGTCGTAAACGCTTTCCATGACTGCACCGCTTTTTCTTTCCTCGCGCGGCAGGTCGTTGAAAAATATGTTGGCGTCGCCGTCAAGCGAAGCGTATATAATGCGCGGGCCGACGTCCAGCGTGACCTTGAGCACCAGCCGACCGTTCGAAATTGTCAGACAATTGCCGTAATTTTCGTAAGTTTCTTCAAAAATTTTAAGACTCATAATTCTACCTCTTTATATTATATTATTTTTTGCAAGAACCTGCTTTTTGCTTTCCAGGGTGTTTTTCATAAGCATCGTTATTGTCATAGGTCCCACACCGCCGGGAACAGGGGTTATATACGATGCTTTTTCCTTTACGTTTTCGAAATCCACATCACCGCACAGCTTGCCGTTTTCGTCGCGGTTCATACCGACGTCGATAACAACGGCGCCGTTTTTAACCATATCGGCGGTGATGAATTTTGCCTTACCGACAGCGCAGACCAATATATCGGCGGCTTTTGTCACCTCGGCAAGATTTTGGGTTTTCGAATGTGCTATCGTCACGGTAGCGTTCTCGTGCAGCAGCAGCATTGCCTGCGGCTTGCCGACTATGTTGCTGCGTCCGACTACGACGGCATTTTTGCCGCATACATCAATGTTATACGCCTTAAGCAACTGCATAACGCCTGCCGGTGTGCAGGGGACAAAATCAAAATTTCCGATCATTATTTTGCCGACGTTCGCGTAACCGAAGGCGTCAACGTCCTTTTCGGGCGCTATAGCCTGAATAACCGCGGTATCGTCAATGTGCTTCGGGACAGGAAGCTGAACCAAAATGCCGTTGATTTTGTCGTCGCCGTTGAGCTTTGCGATAAGCTTTAAAAGCTCGTCCTGTGTGGTTTCAGCCGGCAAACGGTATTCCTCCGAATAAAAGCCCACCTCGTCACAGGCCTTTTTCTTGTTTTTTACATAGGTTTGCGATGCCGGATCGTCGCCGACGAGTATCACCGCCAGCCCCGGCTTTTGCGGCATTTTATCGACCTCGGCCTTTATTTCGGCGCGCAATTTTGCCGAAACCGCTTTACCGTCAATAAGCGTCATATTTTTTCCTCCTTGCTTTTCGCTTTAATGTTTTTTACAATCATAACCACCAACGAAACAACACATGCGGCGACGCTTATCATAAATGAAATCGGAAGCCCGCCGAGCGTCTTTAATATGAAGGTGTCGCTTCTCATGGGCTCGAGTATACTGCGTATGAGCCCGTACCAGAACAGATAAAAAAGAAATATCCGGCCGTCGTATTTTTTGTTTTTGTACAAAAATTGAATTATTATAAAGCCGATAAGGTTCCACAGCGATTCGTACAGGAAAAGCGGGTGAACCTCTATTGTGCCCTGCCAATCGGTAATTCTCATGCGCCAGGGCAGGGTAGTTTCGCGGCCGTAAACCTCGGCGTTCATGAAGTTGCCCCAACGGCCTAAAATTTGACCTATCATAACGGCGGGCGCCATCGCGTCCAGCGCCTTAAAGGTCGAAATTTTTTTGAAGCGCGTGACACCCACAATTGCCAGCACACCGCCGATAACCGCACCCAGTATCGAAATACCGCCGTTCCAAATGGCAATCATTTCATAAAAGGTGTCATATTCGTTGAGGCTGAAAAGCACGTAAAACGCACGTGCGAAAATTATTCCGGTCGGCACGGTGAAAAGCACAATGTCAAGAAAATCATCCACCGAAAGCCCCTCAAGCTTCATTTTGTGCGAGGCGTAAAAGTATGCCAAAACCATGCCTATTGCAATGATGATTCCGTACCAGGCAATGTCACGTCCGAAAACGGTGAATGCCACCGGATTTATGGCAAAATCTGCTATTCCGAGCCCCGGAAATCCTATAGTCGTTCCCATATGCGCCTCACTGCGGCAGAATTACGCTCATTGCGCAAAACTCGCTTTTGTAGGTTGATAAGAATCTTTTCTTTATGTCGTCTTTGGTGACGGCCGCGATTATATCGGGATATTCCAGCATGTCACCGCCCATGAATTTGAAGTCCATAAAGTTGTTGGCAATATCCTCCGTACTGCCCCACATTTGGACGTTTTGCGAGTAAACCACGCGCTTTACGGCTTCGAAATCCTCGTCGGTGAAAAGCTCGTCGAAGTTTGCGGTATATTTTGCAAATTCGTTTTCAACCTCGTTCATAAGCCTGTCGGGGTCGCGGCTTTCGCCGGAAATATCCGCAAACGCAAAGGAAATTCCGCGCTCATAGCCGGCGGAAAACTTGTCGTTTATCAGCCCCTGCTCATACAAACGGTTATAAAAATCACCGGATTTCGAAAAGAGCTTTTCAAGAATTATCTCATGCTCCGCCTGCTTTTTCATCAGCGCCTCGCCCTCCGACGGAACATCGTTGTCCTTTATGCCGATGGAGAACAGCGGGAACGCCACCTCAAGCTTTTCGGTTTTGCATTTTTCACATATTTCGGCGGATTCGTCCTCATATTTGCGGCTGATAGCGGTCGTTGTGCCTGGCTTTAGAATTTTGTCGCACACCGCCTCGACCTCCTCGGGCGTAACTTTTCCGCTGACGCACAAAAGCATATTGCCGGGATTGTAAAAGGTGTTGTAGCAGTTATACAGAATTTCGGGCGTTATTTCGCGTATTGATTCCACTGTTCCGGCGGTGTCGATACGCACGGTATGCTTGTTGTACAGCGCGCGAAGCAGATTGAAATATACC
>CAYWMF010000210.1:0-3332 GCA_964459175.1 uncultured Oscillospiraceae bacterium | reverse complement strand
GCGAAATCTCCGCCGCGCGCAAAGAGGTTCCCGGCCGCCGCGGCTATCCGGGCTATCTGTACACCGACCTTGCCGGCATGTATGAGCGCGCCGGCCGCAAGGTTGACAGTGACGGCAGTATCACAATGATTCCGATACTTTCCATGCCCGAGGACGACAAAACCCACCCGATTCCCGACTTAACCGGCTACATCACCGAGGGGCAGATTATTCTGTCGCGCGACCTTTACCGCAAGGGCTATTTACCGCCCATTGACGTTTTACCGTCGCTTTCGCGTTTGAAGGACAAGGGAATCGGCAATGGCAAAACGCGCGAGGATCACGCCAACACCATGAACCAACTTTTTGCTTGCTACGCGCGCGGCAAGGAGGCACAGGAGCTGATGATAGTTCTTGGCGAGGCGGCGCTGACGCCAATCGACCGACTTTATGCCAAATTTGCCGACGAATTTGAAAAGCGCTACATCAACCAGGGCTTTAACGAAAACCGTACCATCGAGCAAACCCTTGACCTTGGCTGGGAACTGCTTTCCATTTTCCCGAAATCCGAGCTCAAGCGCATAAAGCCTGAATATATCGAAAAATATCTGCCCCATACCGAATGACAAGGAGGCGAGCGCTTTGACACAAACGCGGATAACACCAACCCGTATGGAGCTGTCACGGCTCAAAAAAAGGCTTCAAACCGCCCGCCGCGGGCATAAGCTGCTCAAGGATAAATGCGACGAGCTGATGAAGCAGTTTTTAGACATTGTTAAAAAGAATATGGAGCTTCGCCTCAAGGTTGAAGCCAACCTCAAAAAGCTCAGCGACGGCTTTGACGCGGCTGGCGCCGTTATGCCGTCGCGTATAATCGAGGAATCGCTGATGCTGCCCAAACTGACAGCCGAAATTTCGGTGAGCAGTAAAAACATCATGAGCGTCGAGGTGCCGATTTTCGACATAACCACCCACGGCGACCCGAGCGACATATATTCCTACGGTTTTGCTTTCACATCAGGCGAGCTGGATTCGTCCGTTGAGTACCTTTCGCAAATTCTGCCCGACATGCTGAAGCTGGCGGAATACGAAAAGGCATCACAGCTTCTGGCGGCGGAAATCGAAAAAACACGCCGCCGCGTGAACGCGCTGGAATATATAATGATTCCAAGCCTCACCGCCAATATCAAATCCATTTCAATGAAGCTGGAGGAAAACGAGCGCGGCAACATCACACGCCTCATGAAAGTCAAGGATATGATGCTCAAGCAGCAGCTTGAGAGTAGAGGGTAGTCTGTGTGCGCGCTATAGGCTTCCCCACGAGGGAAGCCTATAAATGAAATTTTCATATAAAACCGTAGATTTAACTGCAAACCTGCTTTCTCCGTAGGGTCGCAATTGTGTGACCGCATATGTTTTTAAGAAGATTTCCGTACCGCGGAAATCCGCAACTTCTCCCACGGGAGAAGTTTTTTTGATTTAAAGTCGGACTTTTTCACTTTAATTTGATAAATTGTTAATTTGCTATTGCATTTATTGAAAAAAAGTTGTATAATGTAGGTACAATAATTCAAGGATAGGTTTTTTATGAAAAGAAAAGGTTTTTATTTTTTTGCTTTTTTAATTGCGGCGTTGCTGTTTTTCACGGTTGCCGCGGCGGCCGAAACGGTATCCGAAGCGGCCGAAACGGTGAGCCCCTTTACCGCGTTTGTAAATTCGGTTAAGCAAGAGGGACTGTATCTTGTCGGCATTGCGCCGGCTTTGCTCGGCGGTGCCGTCAACACCTTGATGCTGTTTGCCATTTCGATTTTGCTGTCGCTTCCGCTGGGCTTTTTGCTGTGTCTGGCGGCGCGCTCGAAAATCGGCTTTCTGCGCGGACTTACCGGCGTTTACATATACGTAATGCGCGGTACGCCGCTGCTGCTACAGCTGTTGGCGATATATTTCGGCCTGCCGTATTTGCCTTTTATCGGCAAATTTCTTATGCTGGAGCGCTTTACCGCTTCCTGCGTGGCGTTCGTTTTGAACTATGCCGCGTATTTTGCCGAGATTTTCCGCGGTGGCTTTTTGGCGGTGGATAACGGACAATACGAGGCCGCCAAGGTGCTTGGAATAGGCAAATTCAACACCATGGTGCGCATTATAATTCCGCAGATGATTCGCGTGGCCATTCCGTCGATTGCCAATGAAACCATCACGCTGGTCAAGGATACGGCGCTGGTTTACGCTATCGCCGTGCCGGAGGTAATCCACGCGGCAAAGGTTGCCGTCAACCGCGATTTCACCTTTACACCGTTCCTTTTGGCGGCACTGATATATCTGGCTATGACGTTTGTGCTTACGATGTTGTTTAAGCATGTTGAAAAGAAAATCGCTTTCGAGAAGAAGCAGGGCAGGTGATGACGATGGAAAAGATGATTTCGATAGAAAACGTAAAAAAATCCTTTAACGATTTGCAGGTTCTCAAGAATGTCAGCTTTAACGTCAACCGCGGCGACGTGGTTGCGCTTATCGGTTCGTCCGGTTCGGGCAAATCCACACTTCTGCGCTGTCTTATCGACCTTGAGCGTGTGAGCGGCGGAAGCATAGGAATAGAGGATAAATATCTTGTCAAGGACGGTGTTTACGCGCCTAATTCCGTAATAAAAGCCGCCACGGCAAAAATGGGCATGGTTTTTCAGAATTTTAACCTTTTTCCGCACCTTACCGTGCGTAAAAATCTCGAGCTTGCACCGCGCCTTGCAAAATCCGCCACAAGCTCACAGATAAGTCAAAAATGCGAAGAATTGCTCGAAAAGGTGGGGCTCAGTGATAAAATTGATGTCTATCCCGCCACGCTTTCCGGCGGTCAGGCACAGCGCGTCGCCATTGCCCGCGCTTTGATGAACAACCCGGATATAATGCTTTTCGACGAGCCGACCTCTGCACTTGACCCCGAGCTCACCGGCGAGGTTTTGCAGGTTATGAAAACCCTTGCGGCGGCAAAAATGACAATGCTGGTCGTAACGCACGAAATGTCGTTCGCGCGCGATGTTGCCAACCGCGTGGTATTTATGGATGGCGGCGTTATTTTGGAGGAGGGCACACCCGAACAGGTGCTGTTAAATCCGAAAAATGAACGAACAAAAGCTTTTCTTTCTTCAACCGGCTTATAAATTTTCAATTTATCTATTTACTTTTATCAAATTATATTGTATAATTAACTTAGCACGAAAAAATTAATGTAAAAGAGGTATATATATGGTTTCAATTATCACAGGCTCCCAGTGGGGCGACGAGGGCAAAGGTAAGATAATCGATATTATGGCGGAGCGTGCCGAGGTTGTCGTAAGAACACAGGGTGGCAACAATGC
>CAYWMF010000209.1:0-3372 GCA_964459175.1 uncultured Oscillospiraceae bacterium | reverse complement strand
CCCGAGGAGGTTGCAAAATGCAAGGCCTCCTACACCGGGCAGTACCTGAAAAAAATAATGCGCTAAGCTTTACGGAGGAATTTTATGCCTTACTCTTTTCGCGCCGGTGTGCGCCTTGAGGAGCGCAAAAGCACCGCGGCACTGAATATCGAAAATCTGCCCGAGCCGAAGCGGCTGATAATTACCGCCGATGCCGCATGGGTAAAGCCGGGCGAGCCGGTGAAAAAATGGCAGTCGATAGGCGAGGCCGACGGTATGCCGCTTCACTCTCCCGTTTCCGGAACGACAGAGTCGGTCGGCGAGGGCAGAATTATTATTCAAAACGATTTTCTGTCAACCCCCGACGAGGGTGCCGTGCCGGTTCAAAAGACCATCACCGAGCTGAGCGCCGAGGAAATCACGCAGATAATTAAAAATGCCGGTATTTACAGCGCCGGCGAACCTGCCTTTGAGCTGATACAGAGCGGCAAAAAGGCGCTGGTGGTGAATCTTTTGGAATGCGAGCCGTTTCTTTGCGCCGCACAGCGGCTGGCTGTCGAAAAAACCGCCGAAATTCTCAACGGTGCCAAAATTCTGATGAAGGCCTGCGGCGTGCGCAAGGCGTATATCGCCGTCGAAAGCGGCAAGCGCGACGCAGTCAAGGCATTCCGCGACAAAATCGGCCTTTCAAAGCTGTTTGAGCTGAGGATTTTCAAGCCGCGCTATCCGCAGGCTAACCCGAAGCTCATTGCCTATGCGCTGGAGGGCACCGAGGACTGTTCGCAATATGCGTTTTTCGACGGCTTTTGCTGTACCGAGGTCTACCGCGCACTATCACGCGGCATTCCCTCGACTTCAAGTATTTTGACGGTGGACGGCGACTGCATAGCTGTGCCGAAAAACCTCCGCGTGCCCATCGGCACACCGCTTTCGCACATAATCGAATATTGCGGCGGACTGCGCGGCACACCGCATAAGGTCATATACGGCGGTCCGCTCAGCGGCAGGGCGCTGTACAGCCCGGAGGACGGACTGTGCACCAAGGCGCACGGACTGATATTTTTGTCAAATAAATTCGAAAAGCAAAAAACGACCCCCTGTATTCGTTGCGGGCGCTGTCTGAAGCATTGCCCCATGTTTCTTGTGCCGAGCATGGTGGCTTTCGACAAGGCACCCGGGCGCGAAAGCTGTATTTCCTGCGGCGTGTGCAGCTATGTCTGCCCTGCAAATATTCCGCTTACTCAGCTGATTTCGTGCGCTCGAAGCAATGATAAAAAATAGCTTGTGAGGTATTATGAACAACGACAAATTATTGACCGTATCACATTCTCCCCACCTGCGCCATGAGGATAACACGCGCACCGTCATGAGCGACGTTATTATCGCGCTTATGCCGTCGCTGGTGTGGGCGGCATATATTTTCGGCGCCCGCGCGCTTTTGCTGACGGCGGTTTCGGTGCTGTCATGCGTGCTTTACGAGGCGATTTTTTGCCTTGTGCGCCGCAAGCCGCAGACCGTCGGCGATTTTTCCGCAGCGGTGACCGGGCTTATTTTGGCGTATACCCTGCCTGCCGCCTGTCCGCTGTGGGTTCCTGTTGTCGGCGCGTTTGTCGCGGTGGTGCTTGTAAAACAGCTGTTCGGCGGCATCGGCAAAAATATTCTTAATCCCGCCCTCGGCGCGCGGGTTTTAATCGGAATTGCCTTTCCGTCGGCACTGCGCTATACCGTGCCGTTTACCGCATTGCCGCCGTTTTCCTCGACGGCTCAAATCGCGACTGCACCGACTGCGCTGACTTCGCTGATGCAGGGCATTATTCCGCAGATTTCGGCGTTCGATATGCTCATCGGTAACCGCGTCGGCGCGTTGGGTGAGCTGTCGGCACTGTTGATTTTGGGCGGCGGACTGTATCTTGCGGCGCGAAGAGTGATTTCACTGCACATTCCGCTGTCGTTTGCGGCGGTTGTGGCGCTGCTTGCGTATTTGTTCCCGCTGAATACATTTAAGGAAGAATTCGTGCTGTATCAGCTGTTATCCGGCAGTGTCATTTTCGGCGCTATATTTTTGGCGGGCGACGGTGTTACCACGCCGCTCACCTCGACCGGCAAAACGATTTTCGGCGTCGGCTGTGGTCTTATAACCATGATAATCCGCTACACCTGCCATTTCGACGGCGTGTTTTACGCAATACTTATAATGAATCTTGCCGTGCCGCTGATAGATAAATTGACAATTCCCACTCCGTTCGGCATGAAAAAGAGCAAAAATAAGGAAAAAATATGAAGTATTTACCGTTTGTAATCATTATTCTCGGGCTGTGCGCTTATGCGGTGCTTGCCGTTCGACGTCGCCTTGAAGCCAAAAAGAAAAACGCGCCCTCCGCTCCGACCGACCGCGTGGCGCGGGTAATGTGCGGCGGAACGCGAGCTGTCGCGGCGCGGAAATATGAATACGAGGGCGCCGAGGACTGCACTGCCGCCGCACGGCTGTTCGGCGGCTCAAAGGCCTGCAAATACGGCTGTATCGGGCTGGGAAGCTGTGCGGCGGCCTGCCCTGTCGGCGCGATACACATAATCGGCGGCGCCGCCGCCGTCGATACCGCCAAATGTCGCGGCTGTGGAAAATGCGCCGCCGTCTGCCCCAAGGGCATTATCGAGCTTGTGCCGAAAAATGCGCGCGTTTGGGTGGGTTGCAGCTCCCGCGCGGCAGGGGACGAGAACGTAAAAAATTGCAATATCGGCTGTGACAACTGCGGCGAATGTATAAAGGCTTGCGAAAAAAATGCCCTGCGCGTCGAAAGCGGCAGAGTACATATTGACTACGCCCTTTGCGATTTCTGCGGAAAATGCGCCGAGGTCTGCGCGCGCAAAACCGTTTGGATGGTAAAAGAATGAAAAATAACTTAAAAAGCCTTGTATAATAATTGTTTTTTATTATATTTTTGCTAAAAACTATTGACTTTCAAGTGCTTTTTTGGTATAATTATAATCACCTTAAACAAATAATTTAAAAAAGGAGTCAAACATGAAAAAGCTTTTCGCAATTATCCCCGTTCTTGCTCTCATGCTTGTTATGGCTTTCAGCGTTTCAGCGGCTGAAGATATGATAGTATGGGATTTCACCAACGAGGCTGATGTCGCTAAGTGGAAGCCTTCCGTCAGCACAACGGTTCAGGTTACCGAAAAGGGCGCCGTTATAACCGGCTCCGGCGACGATATCAACCTTACCTTCCTGCCCGAAAACGGCGAGGTCATCAATCTTGAGGATTATGCCATTCTCGCCGTAGGCTACTGCGATTTTACCAAGGGCGGTAATATGCAGTTCTATCACTGGACCGAGGGCTGCTCCGGCAATCCCCGTGCCGAGTCCGCAGTTCGCTCCAATTATGTCGGAAC
>CAYWMF010000208.1:0-3395 GCA_964459175.1 uncultured Oscillospiraceae bacterium | reverse complement strand
TTATAATGCTGTGCCTGTCGATTTTTGTGGCGATTTACGCCGTTGTTACCTATATTTTAATCGATACCGCACCCGGCTGGGCGACTATCATGCTGTTTTTGTCGGTGGCGTTTTTGGGCATTTTCGGGCTGTTTGCGGTGGTTATAAAATACCTTACATTGCTTATGGAGCTGGTGTTCAAAAAGCAAAAATACATTATTCGCTCGATTGAGAAGATAACAAAATGAAAAATCCGATTTCAAGCTTCAAGGGCTCGTTTGAGAAAAACAAAAAAGGCATAGCGCTTATGCTGTTCTCGTCGTTTTGCGTCTGTCTCGGACAAATGTTTTGGAAGCTGTCGTCCGGCGGCGAGGGCATAAACCCGATGTATTTCGTTTTCGGCTTTGTTTTGTACGGTATCGGCGCGATTGTTATGGTGCTGGCGTACCGCTACGGCAGTTTGTCGGTTTTACAGCCGATGCTGGCGGCAAACTACATTTTTTCGCCGCTTATTGCGAAAATTGTGCTGAATGAGCAGATTCTGCCGCGGCGCATCATCGGAATTGTCGTTATCATTATCGGCATCCTGCTTATCGGCGGAGGTGACGAATAATGGTGACGGTGATTTTGGTTATTATTATGACCCTGATGGGCTCGCTGGGCTCGTTTTTTCTCAAAAAATCTACCGGCGGCGAGCTTGTGGAAATCATAAAGAACAAAAATTTCTACATAGGCGGCATTTTGTATTTTTTGAGCCTGATTATCAATGTTTATTTGCTCACACGGCTGGACTATTCGCTGGTTGTGCCGCTGTGCTCGCTGAGCTACGTGTGGACAATGGTGCTTTCATGCAAATTCCTCGGCGAAAAAATCACCTACCGCAAGCTCTGGGGCACAATAATTATGATACTCGGAATAATGCTTCTGATATAGGCTATTTGTCGGCATCATAGCTGTGGTAACACATTCCGCTTGATGTGCCGGCGGCTATATCATATCTCATATGCTCGGTGTCAGCCGTAGGCTTACGAACGAGGCGTTGACATGCCATAAACCATATATTTTCTCAAATAAAAACGGTTCGACAGCTTTGATTGTCGAACCGTTTTTTTATTATATTGTCAGCTTTTTTACGGCAAAAGTCTTTTGGGCACGATTCTGTGCGCCACAAGGCAGGGCTCAAAGGCCTCGGCATATTTTACCTTGCATTGCATTCCGCGGAATTCCGACAAAATGCGGCATTCGTTGGTGTAGTCAACGTGGTCATGCTCGCGGAGCCAAACCTCCTGCGATTCGTGGCACATAAGCATTTCGATTTTTTTGTCGTATACATCGGTAATATCGACATATTCGGTCGGATTGAAGCCTACCTCGGAGGCGGTACCCATGTAGTAAATCGGCGCTATGTTGTCAATTGCGGGGTATTTGGTTTCGTAATGCGGCACCGTTGCCATAAAAGCGGCGTCAAACGCCAGCTTGGAGGCGGCCACATGGTCGCACATATAATCGGTGGGCTTTTGAATGAAAATCAAATCGGGGTTTGCCTGGCGGAAAATATCCACCATTATATCCTTTTGCTCGCGGCTCTGATAGTAGGACTGTAAATCGCCTATATCGGCGGTCAGATAGTGAAAGCCCACAAGGTCGCAGGAGCGTTTTGCTTCGGCAACTCGCATTTTCGAAAGCTCGTCGGGCATAATCACCGCGTGACCCATGCTACCGTTGTTTACCGTGCAGACATATACCTCGTCACCTCTCTGCTTGCATTTGAGGAGGGTGCCGGCACAGTGAAATTCCATATCGTCCGGATGTGCTGTTACTGCTAATACTCTCATTGTGTTTCTCCAAATCTAAAATAAAATTGATTATCGTATATCACATACAGTATAACACAATTTTTGTAAAAAGTAAATACATTTGAATAAAAATACGAAAATTTTACAAGCCTTTTGGGCTATATATCGCTTCGCCCTCCGGCAAACAGTGAATTGCTTGATTTTACCGTGCCGAATTCACCGCTTATACGGCGGCGCGGAATTTCCTGCTCGACAACACGCTCGACAATCGCTATTTTCCATTCGAGATGCGCACGGTCACACATGTATTCCATGCTCGGCTCGTATCCAAGGCGCGAATCGTATTCCACCAACGGTATTACAGCGCGCGCGTTTTGGATTTCCGCGCGGGCGATTTCGGTCATTTCGTCAAGCAGTGCCGCGGTATCGGCGCCTTTTTCGGACAGCGCGGTTTTGCGTTTGTGCCACTCCTTGACATTTCGCGCAGTGGTTATGGCGCGCGCCATATATTCGCCCAGCCCCGCAATGCGCCTGGCGTTGGCGTACTTGCTTTCGGGCAGTGTCGGTAAAAGCTCGGTGAGTATTTTTGCACCCTGCATGAAATATTCGGCGCTTTTGGTGTACAGCATAATCTCGCCGTTGAGCTTTTCCAGCTTTTGCGGCGTTGAAATATCGTACATGTAATTGGGGTTGCAAATGCTGTTGCCGCCGAAATGTGCGTAGCTCGGCGAGGGGATAACGACGTCCGCGTCATCAAACAGCACCAGCGGATACGCCGCGCCTATGCGCAGTGGGCCGTACTGGTCTTCGTTGGTGGAAACCAGCAGGTTTATGCCGTCGCTGAACATTCTGTAGGCTTCGGTCGCGGCTTTGACGTTTTCGCGTCCCCAGTCGCGGCCGCTCAGCCGCTCGATCATCTGCTCGCCGTCGGGCGTAGGCGTCCAAAAGCATGTTTTGGCAAGCTCCGAAATAAACGACGGATAAAGGCCGAAATGGTGTGAATCCATGCTGGCGACAAGGCCGTAGCGTTCGTTCATTTCAATCATGGCTTTGTAGCGCTTGAGCCACTGGTACGGCGCAGGCTCATACGGAATCGCGCCTATATCCCATGTAAGGCCGCCGGCGTTGGTCATGGCGTAAAGCGGTATTCCGCGGCGCTTTGCGGCCTTGGCTTCACTTGTAAAGTAAAAGCCGGGTCCGGGCTCAAACAGCGAATAATCGGTTGTTTCGGCCTTTACGCCGAGCCGTTCGGTTGTTTCGAACATTTCAAAGGTCGCTTGCAGGCTTATGTCGGTCGGCAGATTGTCAATCAGCTCGATACGAAGCTTTTCATCGACATAGCCCCAGTTGTAGGTCCAAAAAACTATGTCTGCGTCGGGGCTTTCATCGCGAATGATTCTCTTTACCAGATTTACCCATTCGGGAAAATCACGGCAGGGAAACCACCCCGGCGAGGGCTTGTTCGAGATGCAGTTGCCGTTTTCGTCAAAGTTTTCGGTGTGCAGACGGCCGGTTGTGCGCTCGTCATGGCTCGGAAATTCCACACTTTCGCCGACAAAAACTATGCCTTTAAGCCCCGGACATGACTTGAACAGCCGTCCGTACATATTGCGGTAGTAC
>CAYWMF010000207.1:0-3399 GCA_964459175.1 uncultured Oscillospiraceae bacterium | reverse complement strand
TTACGCCGTCCAGTGTCAAAGACGGATTATACAGCTTTTTCACCTGCTTTATGGTGTAGACAAGCTGTGAAAGCCCCTCCAGCGCGTAATATTCGCATTGCATCGGAACAATAATTCTTTCCGCGGCGGCCAGCGCATTAAGCGTCAGCATTCCCAAAGACGGCGGACAATCAATAACTATGTAATCGTATTCGTCGTAAATCTGCCAAAGACTTTTTCTGAGTATACATTCGCGGTTTTCGCGTTCAGCCAGCTCTATTTCGGCGCCGACAAGATTGATATTCGACGGAATGACGTCAAGATTTTTGAATCTTGTGTGAACCGCCGCGCTTCGCGCATCGACCGTATCGCACAAAACGTCGTAAACCGAATATTTCGAATCCTTTTTGCTTATTCCGACGCCGCTGGTCGCGTTACCCTGCGGGTCAATGTCGCACAGCAGCGTTTTTTTGCCGAGATAGCCGAGTGCGGCGGAAATATTAACTGCCGATGTGGTTTTGCCCACACCGCCCTTTTGGTTTATCAACGCAAGTATTACAGCCATTTCCGCTCACCTCTTTCCGACTGTAACATAGTATGCTTATATTATATCAAAATCGGTGATAAAAGTCAATATTATAACATATATTTTATTGAAAGTTTTAAATTTTGCCGCCGCCCGAAGCTACGCGATTAAGGGTTATGGCGTACGAAACACCGTCTTCGCTCTCTTTTTTATCGCATTTTACATCAATGCCCGAGCTTCGCACAATTTCCACTGCGCGGTCAATGGAATTCATGAACACGCGCAAATCCTTGAGCACCAATCTTTTCACCGGGTGCGGCCGCGGCTTTTTCTTATAAAATTCCTTTTCCGTAGGTGTTCGGAGAAATTCTTCTATAAATCGTTCGCATCCCGAGGGCGAAAGCTGTTTTTCGGCAATCACGGTCATTAAATGTCGGCGCACGTTGGTGTTTTCTATTTTCATAAGCGGTCTTAAATGCGCCGCCGTCAGTGATGAATTGCACACAAGCTCGCGTTCGTAGGCTGAAAGCCGCAAAATCTCCATCAAAAAATTCATCTCGTTCCGATAAATCGACAGGCTTTCGCAAACCTGCGGACGGCTCATGCCGAATTTGCGTATAAGCATTTCAACACCTCCGGCCTTTTCGTCCAAATTCAGCGGCTCGCGCATTGTATTTTCGGCATAAGCCAGCTCGCACGAGGCGCGGCGGCTGATATTTTCCAGAATAATGCAAGGCACGCTTTGCAAATCAATAAGCCGCGCCGCCTGAAGCCGTCGTTCGCCGAACACTATTTCGAATTTTCCGCATGTAAACCGCCGCACAGCCAGCGGCTCGATAATTCCGTAGCGCCTTATGCTGTCGGCAAGGCGAATAACCGCCTCGCCGTCACAGCTTTTGCGTGTGTGAAAGGGGTTGGAAATTATAAGCTCGGTTGAAATGTACCTGATATTTACGTCGCCGCCAAACAAACCTCTGCCGAAGCCCTCATGCTTACCGGGAAAAAATATAAATTTATTCATTTTTGAGCCTCCATAATTTTTTACAGTATAATTTTACAACATTTACCGTAAAAAAGCGCTCAAATCCCGCCGTCGAAACAGTACTGATTTTATACTTGAATGTAAAAAAACAGAGTATTGAGAAAGCCAGATACTATCTCAATACTCTGTGCAGGCTAAAACACTTAATTAATGATTGCGACCTGCTGTTCTGATGGTCGTAATGCAGTCAATGCAAATCGGCTTGCCTTGAAATTCCTTAAGATTAGCTATAGATTTGCAGAAAATGCATGCGGGCACCTTTTTGCGAATGGTGATTATGTCGTTTTCACATGATATTTCAAGGTTGTCGAAATCGCCGATGTCGAGACGGTTTCTGATTTCCTTGGGAATAACGACACGACCCAATGCATCAATGGTACGAACGGAAATGGTTTCTTTCATTATTTAACACCCCTAATGAAATTAAAATTGTTTTCGCAAATCAAATAAAAATGTCACATGTAGAATTTGCGCAACCTTATAATAACAAAATCCGACAAAAAAGTCAAGTCATACAATCATATTTTTTATATTTCTTAATTATTTTTTTCCAAAGTTTAGTCTTTATTAACTTTTGGTTAACAGTTTCGCGAATACCAAAAAAAGGGTGAATTAGTATGCTGGGCAAGATATATTCCACAATTATTGCCATTTCCGTATTTTTTGCCATATGTAACGGCAATGTCGGCGCGCTTGGCGAGGCCTGCATCGGCGGTGCGATAAGCGCCGTTAAATTTATGCTGGAATTAGGCGCCTTGATGTCATTTTGGTGCGGAATTATGGCGGTATTCGAACGCTTCGGCGTATTAAAAATCTTTGCGCGCCTGATTCGTCCGCTGTTGGCGATGATTTTTCCCGATGCGGCAAAGCGCGGCACGGCGCTTGAAGAAATTTCGATGAATGTGGGCGCCAATTTTCTCGGTCTCGGAAACGCCGCCACACCGATGGGATTGCGCGCTATGGAAAAAATGAAACAATCACTGACAAGCACGGACGATATGATCATGCTGACCGTGCTGAACACCGCCTCGATTCAACTTATCCCGACAACGCTTTTGTCGTTGCGAATAATTGCCGGAGCTCAAAGACCGTACGAAATCGTTGTGCCGATATGGCTTTGCTCGGCGCTGACAATGCTGTTCGCGGTTATGGTAACAAAGGCAATGTCACTTTTATATGGAAAGAAAACAAATGGAAAAAATAAGTGAATACGCAATTCCTGTTTTAATGCTGTTTTTCGCGCTGATCGTCGTAGTATCAAAGCACGATATGAATTCCGTATTTGTCGATGGCGCGATGCAAGGGCTTAAAACCGCCGCAAAGCTTTTGCCGACAATGATAATACTTATGGCCTGCGTAAGTATGCTGAACGCAAGCGGCGCCGTTGAGAAGCTGACCAAAGCTATATCCCCTGCCCTATCCTTTGTCGGCATTCCTGCCGAAATAGTACCGCTGATTGTGGTTAGACCGATTTCGGGCAGCGCCGCCACCGCGATGCTGAGCGATATATTTACAAAATACGGTGCCGAATCAACCGCCGGCAGATGTGCCTCGGTGCTCGCCGGCTGTACCGACACCATACTCTACACCGTTTCGGTATACTTTGGCGCGGTAAAAATCAAAAACACGCGCCACACATTACCGGCGGCATTTATCACACAGCTTTTCGCTTTGCTTATATCCTGCATTGCGGTACGCATTTTTTTTGGCTAAAAAACAACGGCACCCGATATCATTCGGGCGCCGCTGTCCAAAGGAGAAAAAAGTTTGTATCTCACTACCGTCCGAAGTTAACAGACAGCCGGAGTAACAAAAACTATCGCAAAGCATCTCATTAGTAACAGTATATATC
>CAYWMF010000206.1:0-3409 GCA_964459175.1 uncultured Oscillospiraceae bacterium | reverse complement strand
CCGTAGTAGTCTACCGTAATTTTATCAAGAACCGCCGGATTGGCTCTGCCGGCACGTATTGTGCCGAACTCTGTTTCAAGCGCCTGGAGGCTCTTTTGCATTTTAGCTTCGTATTCTTTCGCATTAATTTTCATAACAATTACCTTTTACCTTTCTTGGTATAATATATTTTATTATTTATATTCTTATTATGGTCTTAATCGGCATAAATCACAGAGCCGATGCTTTCACCGTTAACGGCGCGGACAATATTTTCAGGATCGTTGAGGCCGAAAATGAGTATCGGGATTTTATTAGTCTGCGCAAATGCCGCGGCTGTACTGTCGATAACGCCCAAACCCTTTGAAAGGATTTCGGAATAAGACAGCTTTGTTATCTTAACCGCATCGGGATAAATCGCCGGGTCCTTGTCGTAAACGCCGTCAACATTCTTTGCAAACAGCACCATATCGGCGCCTATTTCGGCAGCGCGGACAACCGCAGTGGTATCGGTCGAAAAGAATGGTGTGCCCAAGCCGAAACCGAAAATAATTACATTTCCGGCCTCCAACAGCTCCACCGCCTTAAAGCGATCAAAGCCCTCTGCCGCGCGCTCCACGTTAACCGCCGTCATAACCTTGGCCTTAACGCCGTTTTGAATTAGAAAATCCTGTATTCCTATGGAATTTATCGTGGTCGCCAGCATACCCATATAATCGGCGCGCACACGGTCGAAATTGGGATTCTTCGCGCCGCGCCAAATATTGCCGCCGCCGACAACAATCGCAACCTGAACACCGCTGTCCACCGCTTGCTTTATGCGCTTGCAGACGGTATCCAAAAATTCGAAATCAATAATTCCGTCCTTTTTTGTTCCCTTTGGGTCAAAGCCCTGCATCAGTGCCTCGCCCGAAAGCTTAATCAACACTCTTTTGTAAGTCGGTTTCATACATTTACCCTTTCGCATTTTACTAAGTATTACTCTTCAATATATATTTTACAACAAAATTGTCCGTTTGTAAATAGGAAATTGAAAAAATCAAAAATATTTTATTTTTTGACCGCTTTTGTTTGCTTGACGCCTTCCTCACCGTGAATTTAACCGCAAACCTGCCTCTAACCGTAGGGTCGCACCCGTGTGTGCGACCGCATACGAATATTTAAGGATTTTTCGCAGAAAAATCTATCACAATTGCGAATTGCGCATTAGTGAAGCGCCTACGCGCTTCAAAGGCTTCATATTGAGGATTTCCGCGAAGCGGAAATCAACCACAATTGCGAATTGCAAATCGTAATTTGTATCTTTTGTATTAACTCTGTTGACTTTTTCGCCAAAAGCGATTATAATAGAACTATTGTTACAAAACGAGCATTCTATAACCTTTAGTTTTCAAAGGAGAATCCATATGCCGCCCAAACCAAAATATACAAGAGAAGAAATCGTCGCCGCGGCGCTGGGAATCGTATCGAAAAAAGGTCTTAACGCCCTGACCGCCAAGGAGCTGGGCAAGGCGCTGAACACCTCCACCTCGCCGATTTTCACCGTGTTCAACTCCATGCAAGAGGTACAGGACGCGGTACGACTGGCCGCCATGGAGCGATTTGAAGCCTATGCCCGCAAGGCAGGAAGCAACATTCCGATATTTAAGCAAATAGGCATGCAAATGATACTGTTCGCCAAGCGAGAGCCTCAGCTTTACAAGCTGATTTTCATGACGGCGGGCTGCAGTGCAAACCCTTTTGACAACCATTACGCCTATCTCGGCAATATGGCGCAGACCTGTCTGGAGGCGATTCAAGCCGATTACTGCCTGCCCTACGAAAGCGCGCAGGCGCTGTTCGAGCATGTATGGATACACACCTTCGGCATCGGCGCGCTGTGTACCACCGGCACCTGCAAATTTACCAAGGAACAGATTTCACAAATGCTGACGCAGGATTTCAACGCCATGATGCTGCTGTTGAAAAAGGAGAACAATAATGAATAGCATACCGCATAAACTGCTTATAATCGCAAGCCTCGGCTTGAGTGCGGCGGCAATCATCTTTCTTTGTCTTTCTGTTTTCGGATATGAGGGCGAATGGACAGTGCCTGCGGCGCTCGGCTGTGTTTCGCTGTCACTGCTTTTTCAAATCATTTTCAGACAGCAAAGCAAATAAAAAACTACATTTCGGAAAAGCGGTGTAAAAATTATGCAAAAATCAAGATATAATACCGCCCGTCGGTGGCTCATATTCTGGACGTTGTTTATCGGTGTCGGTGCGGTGGCGGGTGCGTCGGGAATGCTCCTTGACCCCAGCGGCAAAGCCATGGGCATGGACGCAATGCTCCCCTATTTTCAGGTATTGCCGTTTGCCGAGATGGCATTTCGGGATTACACCTTTTCGGGCTGGGCATTGCTGATTTTCAACGGACTTACAAACCTCACTGCGGCAGGTCTGTTATTTGCAAAAAAGAAATCGGGCGTAATTCTCGGCGGCACATTCGGCATAACGCTGATGCTGTGGATTTGCATTCAATTCTACATGTTCCCGCTGAATTTTATGTCCACCGTCTATTTTATTTTCGGCCTCGCGCAGGCCGTGACCGGCTATGCGGCGTACATATTCCTAAAGCAGGAAAGCTTTCGGGTCGATACCGAAAGCCACAAAAATATCGGCACCGATAAAACACGGCTCGTTGTCTATTTTTCGCGCATGGGCTACGTTAAAAAAGCGGCATACGAATGCGCCGACAAAAGCGGCGCGGAGCTTTACGAGATAAAATCAACCGAAAGAACCGACGGCACCCTCGGCTTTTGGTGGTGCGGACGCTTTGGATTGCACCGCCGGGATATGCCTATCGAACCTATCGACATCGATTTGACAAAATATGCGCACGTAACTTTCTGCACACCTGTTTGGGTGTTTTCGCTCGCCGCGCCGATGCGAAGCTTCTGTCGTATGGCGGCAGGCAAAATACGTAAGGCGGACTACATCGTCCTGCATTTTTCGCCCGGCCGCTATAAAAGCGTCGCCGACGAAATGGATTCATTGCTGGGCATTACCCACAGCGGCTTTACAGATATTGTCTGTCATGTGGGGAAGACTGCACATAAATATTTATAAAACATAAAAGCGCATGGTTTTAAATATGAAGCTGTACTCCCGCCTGAAAAGCGACTGATAAAACCGCGTATTTAACAGCAGCTTTGCCTCTATCTTAAGCCTTTTCCTCGAAGGGAAGGTGTCGCGGCTACGCCGTGACGGATGAGGTGTTGACACAGAATTCAAACAAACCTTCAAAAACCCCAAGCGCCTCGGAATGCAAACTTTGAGGCACTCAGACTGTCGAGAAAGTCGTGAGAGCACACATAAGTAAAAGAAAAAATACCAATATAGTAAGCAATAATTCATAAACGACGCACAATATTCGATGTATTGTGCGT
The DNA here is from genome assembly GCA_964459175.1 of uncultured Oscillospiraceae bacterium. GTDB lineage: Bacteria > Bacillota > Clostridia > Oscillospirales > SIG627 > SIG627. The sequence continues at coordinate 2 of CAYWMF010000206.1, read as the reverse complement.
CG
>CAYWMF010000205.1:0-3416 GCA_964459175.1 uncultured Oscillospiraceae bacterium | reverse complement strand
CGTAACAATCGGCTAAACAAAACCGACCGCAATAAACACAAAATATCCACCCGTAAGGGTGGATATTTTGTCTGATGGCGCCGCATCACCTAAAGCTTCGTGCCGCGGAAAGCGCGCGGCGAGGTGCCGGTTTTCTTTTTGAACAGGCGGCTGAAATAGTAGGGGTCGTCGAAGCCCGACTTGGCGGCGATTTCGTGAACGGCAAGGGTTGAGTTGAGCAGCAGCGATTTTGCCGCATTGATGCGGATTTCGTTGCGGTAATCTATCGGAGAACAGCCCGCCCAGCGCTTGAAGCATAGGTAAAAGCTGCTCTCGCTGATACCGCAAAGCTCGGCGTAGCGCGCGACTTTTTCGTTTTTGTTCCACTCCTCGAGCAGCGCGGCGACGCCGCGGCGAATAGGATAGTAGTATTCCGAATGCCTTTCGAAGCATTCGGAAAAGGCGTCGAGCAGTTCAAGAAAGCAAAGCTGTAGCTTCAGCCGATTTGCCGAAAATATGTACGCCGCCGAGAGTGCGCTTGCGGCAGTTAGACAGCGCTGAGAGGCCGCACCGTCGAAAACCTTGATTTTGTCGCAGAAAATCAGCCTGTTGCCCTGCTTGTCGAACAAATCGAAATTCACCGTGTAGCTGTCCGGCTCGCCGCCGCCGTTTTTGAAAGCCACCGAATAGCGCGTTCCGTGCGGAATATAGACCGCGTCGCCGCCGCGCGCCGTCACGGACTCGCCGCTGTTGAGGGTGAATTCGGCCTCCATGGCAGAGCAAATGAACAAAAGGCCGCTTGCCTCGCGCGGTCGCTCGTTATAGCCCAGCCACTTACTGCCGTCGCGCCAAATTTGGCGGTGGCATTCGACGCTTTCGGCGTAAAAGGGCTGCTGTAATAAATCGTTAAAGGATATGCAATTTTTCATGATGCCGCTCCGTGCTTTACAGTTTTATACAGTATAACACATTTTTATAGAAAAGTCCATCTTTTTTTGAATATTCCATTGAATAAAATGCGCAACAATGCTATAATCGAATTAAATAAAAAAATAAGTTCAAAGGAGAATAGTCATGGAGTTCAGAAAAGTAAAGACCGCGCTTATCGGCTGTGGAATGATAAGCGAAATTTATTTGAAAAACCTTTCAAAGCTTGATATTATCGACCTTGTGGGCTGTTCGGACCTCAAGCCGGAGCGCGCCGAACAGCGAGCCAAGGAGTACGGCATCAAAAAAATGACCAACGAAGAGATTTTCGCCGACGCGGAAATCGAGCTTGTGGTCAACACGACCTATCCGCTTTCGCATTACACCGTGGCCAAGCAGGCGCTCATGGCGGGCAAGTCGGTTTATACCGAAAAGATGATTTGCCTGTCGCTGGACGAAGCAAACGAGCTTTACGAGCTTGCAAAAAGCAAAAATCTGTTCTTCGGCGGCGCGCCCGACACCTTTTTCGGCGCGGGCGTTCAGCTTGCGCGCGGCATACTCGACAGCGGAATTATCGGCCGCCCGGTCATGGCGCAGGCTTTTCTCGCGCGTTCGTACCATCATGAAAGATATTACACCGGCCTTGAGAAGCGGTTTGCGTTTTGCCGCGGCGGCGGTATAATCTTCGATATGGGCGCGTATTATCTCACCACGCTGGTGTTTTTGCTGGGAAAAATCAACAGCGTGACCGGCTTCAGCACTACCTACGACCCTGACAGAGTTTATCAAAACCCCGCAAGCCCGCTTTACGGACAGCCGATGACGGTTGAAAGCGACAATATCACCACCGGCAGCCTGCTTTTCGAAAACGGCGCCATGGGTAGCTTGACGATGCTGTCGGAGAGCGCACCGCAGAACCATTTTTATATCTATTGCACCGACGGCTATATCGATTTGGGCGACCCGAACGAGTACGGCAAGACTATTCGTCTTGTGAACAAGCGCGGCGAGGAAAGTGTGTTGCAGTCCACCTACGGCATGGACGGCGGCAACCTGCGCGGCTACGGCGCGGCGGAGGCAATGTACGCGCGGTTTGACGGCAGAAAGGCAAGATGCGACGGCGAGCTTTGCCGTCATGTGCTGGAGGCGACACTCGGAATAATCGAAAGCGGCAAAAGCTCGAAAATATATGCCATGACAACCGACGTTTCACGACCCGAGCCCTTTAAGCCGGGCTGTACCGAAGCAACTGAGCTCGCGTTGAGATAAGGAGGATAAAATGACACGTTATTCAATTCAAATGTACACCCTGCGCAATACCATGACCACCCCCGAGCAGTTCGATATGACACTTTCGCGTGTTGCCGAAATGGGCTACGAAAGCGTACAGATAACGCCGCCCGCCTTTACCGATTCGGTAAAGCTGGCAAAACAGCTTAAAGAAAAGGGGCTCAGCGCCGATTCCGCGTTTTGCGATGTCTACGCGATTCCCGAAAGCATTGACAATATCGTACGCGATGCCGAGGCACTGGGCACCGATGTTCTGCGCACGAATTCGATACGCCCCGCCGACAGAAACAGCGAGGCGGGCTACCGCAGCTTTGCCGAGCATCTCAACAAATGCGGAAAGCTTCTGCGCGCAAAAGGGCTTGATTTTATGTACCATTTTCATTCGTTCGAGTTCATTTCTTTCAAAAACACCCGCGGAATTGATATATTGCTCAACGAAACCGACCCGCAATATGTCATGTTCCAACCCGACGTTTTCTGGCTTACCGCCGCCGGCACCGAGCCCAGCCGAAGCCTTGAAATGTTCGCCGGCCGCGCGAGATACATGCATTGCAAGGACTACGTGATTTCCGCCACCGACAAGGAAAAGCTGGAGCTCATCACCAACGCCTCCGCACCTGTCGGCACGGGCAACCTGCATTGGGACGAGATTTTCAAAACCGCCAAAAAAATCGGAATCGAGAATTTCGTCGTCGAGGACGATATGGGCGTTCTCGATCCGTTCGACAGCGCGAAAATCAGTCTGCCGAACCTTAAAAGGCTGGAAAACGGCAGATAATTGATAGTGGAAAGCGGAAAGTGAAAAGTGGAAAGTGGATAGTGGATAGTGGATAGAGTAAGATTTTTCGGCGAAAAATCTTACTCTATTGCAAATTGCGAATTAGAGAAGCGCCATCGGCGCGTCAAGGGGAAGGCTTCCCTATGAAGCCTCCCCTGTGTACGCAACTTACGTCGCTAAGGGCAGCATATTTCATATGCTCGGTGTCACACGGAGTGACTGGTGAGGTATTGACGCGACTGCCGCCCTCCTCTTGAAGCCTCCCCTGTGTACGCAACTTACGTTGCTAAGGGTTGAGCATATTTCATATGCTCGGTGTCACACGGAGTGACTGGTGAGGTATTGACGCGACTGCCGCCCTCCTCTTGAAGCCTCCCCTGTGTACGCAACTTACGTTGCTAAGGGTTGAGCATATTTCATATGCTCGGTGTCACACGGAGTG
>CAYWMF010000204.1:0-3418 GCA_964459175.1 uncultured Oscillospiraceae bacterium | reverse complement strand
GATACGCGAAAAAATGCTTCGTTTGCTGAGCGATGAAATTCCCCACGGCACCGCGGTTGTTATTGAGGATTTCAAGGATATACGCGGCCATCTTTTGGATATACGCGCCGAAATATATTGCGAAAAGGAAAGCCATAAGCGCATTATTATAGGCAAAAACGGCTCCATGCTCAAAAAAATCGGCTCCTACGCCCGCGAGGATTTGGAAAGCTTTTTCGGCGTAAAGGTAAATATCAACCTCTGGGTTAAGGTAAAAGAAAATTGGCGTGACAGCGATGTCATGATAAATAATTTCGGCTTTAACATTAAGGACGAATAATATGCTTGTTTGCTTTAACGGCCTTGTGGTGCGCGAGGAAAAGCACGACGATTACGGGAAATTCATAACCGTCATTTCGGATACGCACGGCCGTGTGTTTATGAGCGCAAAGGGCGTCAGCTCGATAAAGAATAAAAACGCGGCGGCGTGTACCGTATTCAGCTACGGCGAATTCATAGCCTATTACCGCGACGGGCGCTATACCTTGAAAAGCGCCACTCCGTCAAGGCATTGTATAAGGCATGACGGAACGCTGGAGCAGCTTGCGCTGGCGTCGTATTTTGCTGAGCTTGCCGATATTTTCGGGCGCGGCGAAAACGATACCTCGGGTATCCTTCGCTACTGCATAAACGCGCTTCACATACTTTACAAGGACGACCGTTCGCGGCGAATGATAAAGGCAATATATGAATTGCGTATGCTTTGTGCGGCGGGATATATGCCGGATACCGAGGCATGTGCCGTTTGCGGTGAAGCGCCGGACAGCAAGGAAAAAATATATTTTTGCTATGTTGACGGAGTTTTCACTTGCGGCGATTGCCAGACCGAGCCGCAGGTAAAAAAGCGGCTTGTTTCACCGGCCTGCTATCGGCTTATGCGATATGTTATAAGCGCGCCCGAAAGCAAGGCCTATGCCATAAAGCTTACCCCGAAAACCGAAAAGGAATTTTACAATGTGTGTCAGGAATTTCTTATTTCACAGCTGGAAAAGAAGCCGGATACACTTGAGTTTTACAACACAATAGAGGATAACAATGGAAAACTTTAAAAAAGCGATAACGGTGCTGGAATTCGATAAGGTATTGGAAAGACTGGCAGACTGTGCTTCGCTCGAGGGCGCAAAAGAAGAAATAATGAAAACCGTGCCCGATACCGATATATTTTTAATAAAAAAGCTTCAACAGCAGACAACCGATGCCAAAAACATGATGGTCACAAAGGGAACGCCGTCGTTTATGGGGGTAAAGCCGGTCGAAAACAGCGTCGCACGCGCCGAAAAATCGGCTATATTGACGATTAAGGAACTTTTGAACATTGAGGCCTTGCTCGGAGCGGTTCGTAATTTGCGCATCTACTCCAACGATATAAAGTCGGACAGCAGTCTTTATGATTTCTTCAACGTGCTCGAGCCCAACCCGACGCTGGAAAATAAGATAAAAAAGGCTTTTGTCAACGAGGAGCAGCTCGCCGACGATGCCAGCGAAAAGCTTTACGAAATACGTACGAAAATTCGCCGTTCCAACAACAAAATACGCGAAAATATGCAAAAATATATAACTGGTACGGCGTACAGCAAATTTTTGCAGGAAAATATAATCACCACTCGCGGCGGCAGATTTGTAATCCCCGTCAAGGCGGAGGCACGCAACGAAATCAAGGGTCTTGTCCATGACACCTCGGCGTCGGGCGCTACGTTGTTTGTTGAGCCGCTGAGCGTTGTGGAGCTCAACAACGAAATTAAGGTTTTGGAAAACGAAGAGGCACACGAGGTTGAAAGAATTCTTTCCGAGCTGTCGGCTGATTGTGCGGCATTTTCAAACGGAATAAACCTTGACTATTCCATTGTGATAAATCTTTGCGTAATATTTGCCCGCGCGGAATATTCTTATCGCATAGACGGCATTTCGCCCGCAATTTCCGAGAATAAAACTGTTGATTTTATACGAGCGCGTCACCCGCTTCTGGACAAAAGCAAGGTTGTCCCGATTGATGTTCGAGTTGGCGGAGCGTTTACCGGTCTTATAATCACCGGTCCGAATACCGGCGGTAAAACCGTAACCCTGAAAACTCTGGGTCTTCTATCTATGATGGCACAATGCGGTATGCACATACCCTGCGCGGACGGCTCAAAAACCTGTGTGTTCGATAATGTGCTGGCGGATATCGGAGATGAGCAAAGCATCGAACAGTCGCTTTCGACATTTTCGTCGCACATGAAGAATATTGTCCGTATGCTTGACGAGGCTACTGAAAATACACTTATGCTGTTTGACGAGCTGGGCGCCGGAACCGACCCTGTAGAGGGCGCGGCATTGGCTATCGCAATTCTTGACAGTGTACGCGAAAAAAATATGCTGTGCGCCGCTACAACACATTACGCTGAGCTTAAGGCCTACGCCATAAACACCAACGGTGTAGAAAATGCCTCCTGTGAGTTTGACGTTGAAACACTTAAACCGACATACAAGCTGATAATCGGTACGCCCGGCAAGTCCAATGCGTTTCTTATTTCGCGAAAGCTCGGTCTCAGCGAGCAAATCGTTGAAAAGGCTAAGGAATTCATTTCTTCCGAAAACAGACAATTCGAGGGTACGATTGAAAATCTTGAAAAGCGTCGCTTTGAAATGGAGTCGCTTCGTGCGGAAGCGCAGAAAATGCGCGATGAAATAAAGCGTATACATGACAACACCGCCGAGGAACGCGAAAAGCTGTTGACCGCCGCACAAAAGGAGGTTGACCGCGCAAAGGCCGAGGCCAACAGAATTCTCAAAAGCGCGAAGGCAACCAGCGATTATGTGTTCAACGAGCTGGACGCGATAAAGAAAAAGCGCGAGGAAGAGCGGTACAACGAAGAGTATAATCGTGCCAAGGAGGAGCTTCGCCGCAAAATACGCACCAACGAGCGGGATGTTGACGATGTTGAGGTTGACCATACCGAGGAATACGAGCTGCCGCGCGAGCTTTGCGAGGGCGACAAGGTAATTATTGCCGGGCTCAATCGAGAGGGAAGTGTGCTGTCCGTTTCGGGCGATGATGTGCAGGTGCTCAGCGGCAGTGTGAAAATGAAAATCCCGAAAAAGAATCTTCGCCTTGTCAGCAGTATAGATACCTCAAAAACCAAAAAAGCCGTCAAAAAAACCTCCGGCATGATAGGTTCGCGTTCCGAAATACACAGCGAAATCGACCTGCGCGGCCAAACCGGCGATGATGCATGGTTTATGGTGGACAAATATATCGACGATTTAAAGCTTGCCGGGCTTCACAGCGCAACGCTTATTCACGGCAAAGGCACCGGTGCTCTGCGCGCTGCATTGTGGCGTTATTTGAAAAACGACAAGCGAGTAGCTTCGTTCCGTATGGGTATGTACGGTGAGGGGG
>CAYWMF010000203.1:0-3486 GCA_964459175.1 uncultured Oscillospiraceae bacterium | reverse complement strand
CACCAATCCTATCGGCTTCACTACATATGTTGCAAGAAAGCCCGGTACCTACACTGTAGCTTTCAATGAAAAGGCTTATTCCGATATAGCCGGTCACTGGGGCGAAAGCTATATTAACTTCGTTTCCGAGCGCGCGCTGTTCGGCGGTACTTCTCCCACCGAATTCTCGCCGGAAGAAACTATGACCCGCGGCATGTTTGTTACCGTACTCGGTCGTATGCACGGCGTTGATACCTCGAATTACGACGGCAATACCGGCTACAGCGATGTTCCCACAGGCGAATACTATGCACCTTACATTCAGTGGGCAAAAGAGCTCGGCATTTTCGCACCGGTAAGCGAAACCGAATTTGCCCCCGAAGCTCCCATCACCCGTGAGGTTATGGCAGTTGTAATTGCAAAATATGTCGAAGCTTTTGCTTACAAATTCCAATCCACCGCAGACCCCATTGAATTCAACGATATTTCCGCTCTTTCCGCCGAAAGCGTAGCTGCAATTAACGCGGCACAGGCTGCCGGTATCATCAACGGTAAGGGCAACGGCATTTTCGACCCCGCAGGTGTTTCCACCCGCGCTGAGGTTGCAACCGTTATGCAGAGAGTTATCAAAGGAATTCTCGGTATCAAGACCTACACCAGCGATTACGAGCCCGGTTATCACACCCGCGACCGTATCCGCATAGGTATCTGGAACTTCAACGTTAATTGGTTCTCAACAGAAGAAGATTACAAGCTTGCCGCAGATCTCGGTGTGGATTACCTTGTTTCTACCGCAACCTCGGATAATCCGTACAGACGTGAAAGACTTTTGAATTTTGCCGACAAGTATGGTATGGAAGCAAACGTCATGATCGACGGCAATGTTTACAACGATCCCAAGAAGGACGATGATGTATTTACAACCGTTGACGATTATGACATGATTGCCATGACAGCCGACTACTATGAGCATCCCTCTTTTGGCGGTACCTACATTGTTGACGAACCCGGCATGGTAGACTACGAAAGACTTTCCGCAATATGCAACGAATACACCGCTAAGCTCCCCGGAAAGCGTCCGTTCATCAACTTGCTTCCCATGTATGCGAATGACGCCCAGCTCCAGTATGGTGCTAACGCGGCTGACATTCAATACTATGACAACACCGGCGATATTTACAAGAGATATTGCGATCAGTTCTGCGAAATGTTCGATGTAGATTATATCTGCACTGATATTTACCCGCTCAACTGGTCCTCCGGCAAAAAGACTACCTATTCCAACTATGTCGAAAGCATTAACCAGATTGCAACTTCTGCACGTGAGCATGACAAGGAGTTCTTCTGCTGCATTCAGACCTTCGACTGGACAACCTCGCATTCCAAGCGTAACCCCACCGAAGAGGAATTCCGTTGGCAATGCTACTCCATGCTTTCCTTTGGTTGTACCGGTATTTTGCTCTGGACCTATTGGGCAGGCAACGACAACACTCCGGCAGTAGTTTACAATGACAAAACACCTACCGAAAATTACTATTCCGCTAAGCCGGTTATGTGGGAGATGAGAAGACTTTCCGATACATTTATTCAGTATAAGAACCTCGGCGCGTTTACTCACAACTGCACCACATATACTCCCTATCTGAAGATGTCCGGCGAGTACAAGGATTTCGACATTATTTCAAAGATCGACTGCGCAGATCCGCTTCTTATCGGTTGCTTCGAAAAGAAAGAGGGTCAGGGCTACGCATTTACGCTTGTTAACATGGTCGAATTCTCTGAAGCAAGAGGAACCACCGTTAAATTCACCCTTTCCGATGCCGGCAAGACTGTAACTGTTTACGGAAAGAACGATCCGCAGGTTATCACCGCGGTTGACGGCGTTTACATCGTTGAGCTTGAAGAAGGTCAGGGCGTATTTGTAACCGTTGACTAAATTAAGCTTAAAAAGCTCAAAACAAAACTGTATTCAAATAACCGAATATCTTAATCATAAGCCCGCAGGGATTTCCCCTGCGGGCTTGGAATTTCAAAAAATGTCCACCAAACGGTGGACATTTTTTATGTTTGCGGTGCGTTTTACATACCGCTCATTGTTAATTCAACTGATGGTTGAATTTTACTTAATTCTCAGCGTTTTCAAAAATTCTTTATGCTCGGGCGTTACGCGGTAGCTTTCGATAGCTTTTTGTATCGCCTTGTTATGAGTCCATTTTCCGAGCTTCGGGTTTATAAAGTAGGGGATAGTAGCGTTGTACTGTTTGGCCAGCGCGGTAGCAAAGTACCACGCAATTGCCATGTTGACATAGTATTCGCTTGAATTTATGTCCGAAACAACCTCAAGGTGCTCTACGTCGAATTTATCGTCAAGGTAAAATGCCATCAGTCTTGTAATAGCAAAGCGCTTGGTGTATCCATGCTCGGATTTGAGCCATTCCTTTATTTTGAGATAAAACTCATCTGTATGCTTTTTTAAAACGGTAAACGTAATTGTATCACAGGTAGCCCAATTATCAACATACGGTAAAAATTCGTCCAGCCGCCGCACCGCCTCGTTATAATCCTTGATAAGGCCGATAAGTATGCCGTGCAAATTATTTTCCTCGTAATATTCGTGCGGCAATGTATCGAGAAATTCCGAAAAATATGATGCGTCAAACTGCTCATCGGCATATTTCCGAAGCACAGGTGTGCGTATTCCGATCATTTTCGCGGGCGGAACGCTCGGTATAAGCTTTGCGTTGAATGCTTTGTATTTCTCGTCAGCCAGCGTAAAAAGCTGACTTTGAATATCCGTTATCATAATTAACTCCATATAAACGAAAGAGAAACCCTCGGCGAACCTTGGGTTTCTCCAAATCAATGTAAGTCCTGATGAAAAATCTGATTATTTCAGTTCAACAGAAGCGCCTGCAGCGGTGAGCTTAGCCTTGAGGTCTTCAGCTTCAGCCTTGGGAGCGTTTTCCTTGATAGCCTTAGGAGCACCCTCAACGAGGTCCTTAGCTTCCTTAAGTCCGAGACCGGTAACTTCACGTACAACCTTGATAACATCAAGCTTCTTGTCGCCTGCGGCGGTAAGAACTACGTCAAATTCAGTCTTTTCTTCAGCTGCTGCTGCGCCGCCTGCTGCGGGAGCTGCTGCAACTGCTACGGGAGCTGCTGCGGAAACACCGAATACCTCTTCAAGTTCCTTAACGAGGTCGGAAAGTTCAAGAACGGTTAAACCTTTAATTTCTTCAATGAGAGCCAAAGTCTTTTCAGATGCCATTTTAAATATCCTCCAAAATTAATTATAAATTATTTTTTAGTTTGATTAAGCCTGCTGTTTATCAGCAATAGCCTGAAGAACACATGCCAAACCGCGAATGTTGCCATTGAGAACGGTAACAAGTCCGGTGATGGGAGCGTTCATGCTGCCGAGTACCTTTGCAACGAGAACTTCTTTCGAGGGGAGAGAAGCCAGGTTACCGATTTCGCTAACGGAAATAACTTTTCCGTCTACAAAAC
>CAYWMF010000202.1:0-3490 GCA_964459175.1 uncultured Oscillospiraceae bacterium | reverse complement strand
TATTTGAGCAATGGATCGTTCTTTTTAAATTCCAGTGAATTCCATCCGATGTGCGGAATTTTGAGCGAGGTCGGTATCGGGCGAATTTCACCGCCGATAAGCCCCAGCCCATCGTGCTCGCCGTACTCGAAGCTTTTGTCAAACAGCAGCTGCATTCCGAGGCATATTCCCAAAAACGGCTTTTCGGCTTTGGCTTGCTCTATAAGAAAGCCGTCCAGCCCATCCTTGCGCAACAGCTCGCGCGCGTCGGCAAAGGCGCCCACGCCGGGCAGAATTATTTTTTCGGCATTGTTTATAATTTCACGGTCGGCGGTTATAACGCAATCCAGCCCCAAATGGTTGAGAGACGACGAAAGCGAAAACAAATTTCCGACGCCGTAGTCGATTATCGCTATCATAAAAGCTACCTTTCTAAAAGAGTTTGCCCTTGGTGGAGGGAATTTCGCCCGCCACGGTGCTGTCGATTTTCAAAGCGGCGCCGAGCGCGCGGGCGGTTGCCTTAAAGGCGCCCTCGATAATGTGATGCGTGTTTTTGCCGTCCAGCTGTTTTATATGAAGTGCAATCGGAAAATTACCCACAACGGCGGCGAAAAATTCGTTCACCAGCTCGGTGTCGAAATCGCCGATCTTTTCTGCGGTAAGATTGAGCCCATAGCCCAGATACGAACGGCCGCATATATCGACGGCAACCAGTATCAGCGCCTCGTCCATCGGCAATATAATATCGGCATAACGCATGATTCCCGCTCCGTCGCCGACGCATTGCTTCAGCGCCTGCCCCAGTACAATACCTATGTCCTCCACAGTGTGGTGATAATCCACATAGGTGTCGCCCTTGCAGGAAATGTTGAGGTCAAAGCGCCCATGCTTGGCAAAAAGCGTCAGCATGTGGTCAAGAAAGCCACAGCCGGTTGAAATCGAGCTTTTGCCGATGCCGTCAAGGTTGAGCTCCAGCGTTATATCGGTTTCTGCGGTTTTTCGATTGATAACCGAAGTTCTCATTTCTTGTCTCCTTGCTTAAGTATTTCCCGCGTTGCCTCGATAAGCGCGCCCATTTGCTCTTTTGTGCCGATGGTTATGCGCACGTAATCGCGTATTCTGTCGCGGTCGAACCATCTTACCAGTATTCCGCGCTCCTTAAGCGCCGTATAATAGTCCTTGCCGCTTATGGCGGGATTTTTTACAAATATGAAATTTGCTTTGGATTCGGGCATTTCAAAGCCGAGCGTTGCAAGCTCGCCGACGGTATAATCGCGAGCCTGTTTGATAAGAGAGGTGCATTTTTCAAAATATGCCTTGTCCTTCATCGCCATTGTGCCGGCAATTATCGAAAGGCGGTTGAGGTTGTACGGATTGAACGAAAACTTCATTTTGCCCAAATCCGCAATGATTTCGGGATTGGAAACGGCATATCCGATGCGTGCACCGGCAAGATTGCGCGACTTTGAAAATGTGCCTATAACCAAAAGATTGTCGTACTTTTCGATAAGCTTTATAGCGCTTTCGCCGCCAAAATCGACATACGCTTCGTCAATAATCACAAGGCTTTCGCGGTTGGAATTAAGTATTTCTTCAATTTGTGAAAGCGACAGCGCAAGCCCGGTGGGGGCGTTGGGGTTTGCAATGAAAATCGTGCGGCCGAGGTCTTTATAATCCTCCGGCAAAATCTCAAAGCTGTCGGAAAGCGGTATAACTCTGCTGTCAAGGCCGAAAAGCTCGGCGTAAACTTCATAAAAGCCGTAGGTTATATCGGCGTGTGCAACGCCTTTTTCGCAAAATGCCATGAACGAAAATGCCAAAAGCTCGTCCGAGCCGTTGCCAACGGCTACCATATTGCGGGAAACACCGAAGTTTTCGGCGATGGCGTCTATCAAAACGCGTGCCTGCGGGTCGGAATACAAGTTAAGCTCTGCGGCTCTGTCGGCATTTAAAGCCTCGATAACGCCGGGCGCGGGCGGAAAGGGGCTTTCATTGGTGTTAAGCTTTATATATTTGCGGTTTTGCGGCTGCTCGCCGGGTGTGTAGGGCGAAAGTCCGCTGAATGCCGAGGATAAAAATTTACTCATTTTTGCCCTGCTCCTTAAATCTTATTGCTATGCTCTTGGCGTGTGCGTCCAGACCTTCGCGGTGCGCAAAGTCAACAATACGCTCCTGAACCTTGCCAAGGGCTTCCTTGGTGTAGTAAATAAACGAGGATTTTTTGATAAAGTCGTCAACCGAAAGGGGAGAGGAGAAGCGCGCCGCGCCGTTGGTCGGCAAAGTGTGATTTGGACCGGCAAAGTAGTCGCCCAGCGCCTCGGGAACATTTCTGCCTAAAAATACGCTTCCGGCGTTTTTGACACTGTTGAGCAACGAAAAAGGATCGCTTGTGCTTATTTCCAAATGCTCCGGCGCGATGGCGTTGCTTACCTCGACGGCTTGGACAAGGCTTTCGACTATTATGATTTTGCCGTTGTTGTCAATGGAGGTGCGCGCAATTTCGGCGCGCGGCAACAGCGGAATTTGATTTTCAAGCTCGTTTTGAACCATTACGGCAAGCTCGCGGCTGGTTGTAATCAGAATCGCGCTGGAAAGGCGGTCGTGCTCTGCCTGTGAAAGAAGGTCGGCCGCCACATAAGCGGGATTGCTTTCGGCGTCGGCGATGACCAAAATTTCGCTCGGTCCGGCTACCATGTCGATGTTGACCGCGCCGAAAACCATGCGCTTGGCAGTAGCAACAAAGATATTTCCGGGGCCGACAATGTTGTCAACCTTGGGTATTGTTTCGGTTCCGTAGGCGAGCGCCGCGATGGCCTGTGCTCCGCCGACCTTGAATATGCGGTTCACACCGGCAACCTTGGCGGCGGTAAGAATTGCGGGCGCTATTTTGCCGTCGGGGCCGGGTGGCGTGGTGATAACAAGCTGGCTCACGCCGGCAATTTTGGCAGGAATGGAATTCATCAAAACACTGCTCGGATAGCTTGCCGTACCACCGGGTACATAAAGACCGGCTTTTTCAACAGGAATTATGCGCTGACCGAGAATTACGCCGTCTTTTTCATTGACTATGAAATTTTCACGCTTTTGACGGCGGTGAAAGTCGTAAATGTTGGCTTTTGCCGCCTCCAGCGTCTTTATAAATTCGGGGTCCGCACTGTTGTACGCCTCGTCTATTTCATCGGCGGAAACCTCAAGGGAAGAAAGCTTCGCCTTGTCGAACTTTTCGCAGTATTCCAAAAGCGCCTTGTCGCCGTTTTCGCGGACGTTTTTGATAATGCCCTCGACAATGCTTTCAACACTGCGGTCAAGCTCGGTGTTGCGCTTTATTATGGAAGAAATGTCGGTTTCTTTGATGTCAAATATTTTTATCATTTATTTTACCTACCATAAGATTGATTTCTTTTTCATTGAATTTGTACGCGCTCTTGTTGGCGATAAACCGCGCGCTTGAATAGGCGATTTCGTCGAATACCCTAAGGTTGTTTTCCACCAGCGTCGTACCTGTTTCGAC